>DASUPH010000374.1:0-12904 GCA_036276275.1 Candidatus Limnocylindrales bacterium | reverse complement strand
GTGGGAGATTCGCCGGCTGTTCCAGCTCATCCGTCACGAGATCTTCGGGATCAGCCCGTTCCTCGGCTCCTTCCTCGCCCCGAAGTGCGTTCCGCTGGGCTACTGCGACGAGATGGGCAACAAGGACGAGCACTGCCCGATCCGACCCCACAAGGACAACGTCCTCGCCGCGTGGGCGGAGAAGTCGAAGGCGGCCCGGGCGGCGGGTCGGGAGTTGCCCGTCAAGTAGCCGTCGCTCGGAGGGGGAGATGGCGAGTCCGAACGTCGCCGAGCGCAACGGATACGTCCGCGAGCCGTTTGCGGCGGCGGGCTTGCGTCACGATGTCTACCGCGGTGGCGACGGGCCGGCCGTGCTCCTGCTCCACGAGATGCCGACGTTCAGCTGGCGGACGGTCAAGCTCGCCAACCACATCCGCGACCACGGCTACCGGATCGTCATGCCGATCCTCGTCGGCCGCATCCGGGAGGCGCCAGGCAGCGGGGTGCGCGGCGCCGTCGCGTTCGCGTCGGACTTCGGGTCGAGCCTGTGGCGGATCTGCGTCTCGCGGGAGTTCGTCGCGCTGCTCCAGCATCGGACCAGTCCCGTGACGGCCTACCTGCTGGCGCTGGCCCGATCCGAGGCAGCGGTCTCCGGCCGGCCGAAGATCGGGGTCATCGGGATGTGCTTCTCGGGCGGGTTCGCGCTGGCCACCGCGATCGATCCGGTCGTCGGGGTGGCGGTCGCGAGCCAGCCGGCCCTGCCGTTCGCAACCGGCCCGCTGCGTTTGATCCCCGGCCAGGCCGCCGACCTCGGCCTGTCCGAGACCGATCGCCTGACGCTGGTCAGCCGCAAGGACGATCCGGACTTCTGCGTCCGCGCCCTCCGCTATGACACCGACCGGATGGTCCCGGCCGCGCGGGTCGAACGGATCGAGCGGGAGCTGGCGCCGGGCGCGATCCTGACCCGGATCCCGGGGCCCGGTCATCCCGTCCTGACGGATGCGACCGACGACGAACTGGAGACGCCGGTCCGGACTGAGCTCGATGCCGCCCTGGCCTCGGTGATCGCGACCCTCGACGAGCGGCTCAAGCCGTAGGGTTTACGCGAGGTCCGCGACGAACCGGCGGATCACGCGGGCCAGCCGAGGGCCCGCCTCGGCGCCGGCGGCGAGGACCTCCTCGTGGGTCAGGGGCTGGCCGCTGTAGCCCGCCCCGGCGTTCGTGACGAGGGAGACACCGCAGACCTCGAGACCCGCCCAGCGGGCGGCGATGCATTCGAGGACCGTCGACATCCCGACGGCATCGGCGCCGAGCGTCCGGAGCATCCGGACCTCGGCCGGGGTCTCGTACTGGGGGCCGAGCAACCCGGCGTAGATGCCTTCCGCGAGCTCGACGCCTTCGGCGACGCCCGCGGCGTGCATTGCCGCCCGCAGCCGTGGGCTCCAGGCGTCGGTCAGGTCCTGGAATCGCGCTCCGATCGCGTCGGCGTTCGGCCCGAGAAGCGGCGTCCGCCCGGTCAGGTTGAGGTGGTCGGCGATCACCATGAGGGTCCCCGGCCCGAAGTCAGGATCGACGCCGCCGGCCGCGTTCGTCAGGACGACGACCCGCGCGCCGAGCCGCCGGAACAGCAGGACCGGCTGGACGACGAGCCCTGGGTCGTTGCCCTCATACACGTGGAAGCGGCCCTGGAGCATCACGACCGGCGTCCCGCCGAGCCGCCCGAGGAGCAGCCGTCCGACGTGGCCCGGCGCCGTCGCCGCCGGCCAGCCGGGCAGGTCGGCGAACGGGATCGCGACGGGTTCCTCGACGTCGTCGGCGAGTCCGCCGAGGCCGGAGCCGAGGACGATCCCGACCGCGGGCACGAGATCGGAGCGGGTCCGGACGGCCGCCTCGAGGGCGTCGAGTCGGGCGACCTGCTCGGCGGGCGCGATCGGGCGGGCGGGGTCGACCGCGGTCGGGGTCGTCGGGGTCGTCGGGGTTGTCACGGACGAGCGGGCCCCCAGAAACGCGTCCAGGGGGAAGACGGCCGAGGCCCGCTTCGAAGGCCCGACGGACGTACCGACACCGGGATGCCGGTCGCTGTCCGTCGGGCGGTCATCGCCCGGACGGGGACGGCGGAGGCCACCGGGTCCGAGCAACGAAACGCCCGAAGCGACCGGCGCGGAGCGGAGGCCCTTGATGTGATCTCGGTTTCTCCGGTTCCTGACGGCCCCTTCGGGCAAGACCTACGGTACGGCGAGGTCGGCGGGAGGGTCAACGGACTTTTCCACGAAGTGCGAGGCTGGATGGGCCAGAGTATCCACGAGTTCACATCGATTGTGGATTGGTCGTGGAAAACCCGCGGCCGGTCGGTCCGTCGCCGGTCTAGCCGCCCATCGCGAACATCTCGATCCGCGGAAGGTGCGACGACGTGGCCTCCGTTCGCTCCTCGGAGTAGCGATCGGCACGGACCTGCCAGACGGACGCGACCGCCGCGGCCAGGTCGGCGTCGGACGCGGCCGGGTCGCGGAGGATGGCCCGCAGGTCGTGCCCCTCCCCGGTGAACAGGCACGTGTAGAAGCGACCCTCGGCCGACAGCCGGGCCCGCGTGCAGTCACCGCAGAACGGCGCCGTCACGGAGGCGATCAGACCGACCTCGCCACTCCCGTCGCGGTACCGCCAGCGGGTGGCGACCTCGCCCCGATAGCGCGGCGGCACGGCCTCGAGCGGCATCTCGGCGTCGACGGTCGCGACGAGCTCGTCGGCCGGGACGACGTCGTCGAGCCGCCAGCCGTTCGTGTGACCGACGTCCATGTACTCGATGAACCGCAGGATCAGGCCTTCTTCGCGGGCCCAGCGGGCCATCGGCAGGACACTCGACTCGTTGATCCCGCGGCGCACGACCATGTTGATCTTGATCGGCCCGAGGCCGGCCGCCCGCGCGCCCGCGATCCCGTCGAGGACCTTGGCGACCGGGAAGTCGACCCCGTTCATCGCGGAGAACGTCGCGTCGTCGAGCGAGTCGAGGCTTACCGTTACCCGTTGCAGCCCTGCATCGGCCAGCCGGCCGGCGAGCGCCCGCAGGGCCGACCCGTTCGTCGTCATCGTCAGATCGAGCCGCTCGCCGTCCGGTCCCCGGAGCGCCGACAGCATCTGGACCAGCACGGGCAGATCCCGCCGCACCAGCGGCTCGCCGCCGGTCAGCCGCAGCTTCCTCGCGCCAAGCCCGACGAACACCCGAGCGAGGCGCTCGATCTCCTCGAAGCTCAGGATCTCGGAGCGTGGCAGGAACGCGTAATCGGCCCCGAAGACCTCCTTCGGCATGCAGTACGTGCAGCGGAAGTTGCAGCGATCCGTGACCGAGATCCGGAGGTCGTGGAGCGGCCGGCCGAGCGTGTCGGCCAGCGGCGGAGCGGATGGCGCGGTCAGGGAGGATGGATCCACGGCTCCATCCTACCCGCAGCGCCTCGCGAGCCCCTGAATCGAGAAGGGGTCCGCTCGCGCGCGTCAGCCCGTTGCTCGGCCGGGAACGAGGGGCGCCGACGCAGCACGAAGGAATGGCAGGTGCGGCCTCGCACCGCCTCAGCCAACCGACCCAACGACGGTACCACTGGGCCGCGCCGCTGGTACCTCTAGCGGACTCCACCGCACCCACCATCGGCAACCACAATGCGAGCACGCCCTGGACCCTTTTGTCAGCGCCACCTGGAGAGGCACACGACGCATGGCCACGACCGACGCCAAAGCCGGATTCCGGCTTCCGTGGAGCTCCGATCGCTCAGCGACGGAAGCATCCGACAGCGAGCACCCTGAGACCGCCGATGCAACCGCCCAGCCAACCGCGCAAGCGGCCACCGATGGCTGGCCGAGCAACGGTGCTGCGCCGCAGGAGATGACGGAGCCGACCGCGCCCGAGACCGACGCGACCGAGGCCACCGCCGACTCCGTCACCGAAACCGCGATGGAAGCCGAGGCGGACCACGGTATGACCGAGATCGAATCTCCCGCCGAGCCGGCCCTCGCCGCCCGCGCACATAGCGGCAAGAAGCCGAGCAAGTTCCTCGCCGACCTGACGAAGGCGATGCAGACCGCGGCCGAGGACGCCCGCGGGCTCGCCCTCAGCCAGCTCCAGGCCGACGCGAAGAATCACATCGAGCAGATCCACGGCCGATCGTCGACCGAGGCCGCCGACCTTCGCCGCGTGGCCGACGACGACGTCGCCGCGATCCGCGACTGGTCGAAGGCGGAGATCGCCCGGATCCGCGAAGAGACCGAGGGCAAGATCAGCGAGCGCAAGGCCCGTCTCGAGCGCCAGGTCGAGCAGCATGCCGCGGTCATCGAGCGCGAGATCGAGGCAGTCCAGGGGACCGTCGCCGGCTTCGAAGCGGACATGGCCCAGTTCTTCGAGCGCCTCCTCTCCGAGGAAGACCCGACCCAGTTCGCAACAATGGCCGAGCGTCTGCCCGAGCCGCCCTCCTTCGAATCGATCCTCGGCACGATTGCCGAGCCCGAAGTCGAGGAAGAGGCCGTCGCGGAGACGGCGACCGAGACCGTCGACGAGGTCGCGACCGGCGACGCCGAGACCGAGACCGAGACGACTGAGGTGGAGGCCACCGAGGCCCAGACCGAGACCGACCCAGAGAGCGAGACCGTCGGCGAGGCCGAGGTCCAGCTGATCGGCGACACGCCGACCGGCGACGAGCTGATCGGCGAGCAGGGCTCGTACGAGGGCGCCGAGGGTGGAGATGGTGAGGTCGACCGCGAGGCCGCCTTCGCCGCAATCCAGGCCGCCGCAGAAGCCGCCGCCAGCGCCGAGGTCGCGGCCGATGCCGCCTCCCGCGCCGAGGCCGTCGCCGACGTGGCGATCGAGATCATGGGTCAGCACGGCGAAGATGGCGAGACGACCGAGACCGAGGAGGACGCCGATCCGCGCGTCGCCGCGCTCGGCCTCTCGCCCGACTACGACGCCGCCGAGGCGGAGGCTCTCGCGACCGCGGACGCCTCCGACGGCGAGGAGATCCCCGAGATCAACGACGACGCGCTGGCGGCCCGCCTCGCCGGGCTCGTCCCCAACCGCGGCTCGAAGGCCGCCTCGTCAGGTTCGGCGGCCGCCACCCAGGTGATCGTCGTCGGGCTCGTGAGCGTCGCCAGCATCGCCAGCTTCAAGCGCCATCTCGGGCGTGTGGCCGGTGTCCAGTCGGTCGGCGTCTCGTCCGGACCTGATGGTGAGTTCGTCTTCGCGGTCAACCACTCGGCAGACGTGGTCCTCCGTGAGGCCATCCCGTCCCTGCCGAGCTTCCAGGCCCGGGTGACGAGCTCGGCCGACGGCGTCGTCCACGTCACCGCTCACGATCCCGAGTCCGACAACTAGTCCCCGGACCTCAGCGTCCATCCATCGCAAGACCGCCAGACCGCCGATTCGTCGGCAGAACCGAGGACCAAGCACAGTGGGTCGACCGGCGATCGTCATCGCCCTGCCTCAGTCCGAGCGCACCGTCGTCGCCGACGAGCTGCGCACGGCTGGCTTCGAGGCGATCGTCATCGGCTCACCGGATGAGCTGGAGGCACTCCTCGCCTCGCGCCGCGACGTCGCGGTCGCGATCCTCGACGGCGAGAGCGACCTGAACGAGTCGCTCGAGTACTACGGGCTCCTCCACGAGGGTTCGCGCGAGATCCCGGCGCTCATGGTCATGTCGCCGAGGGCCCTCGACAAGATGTGGTCCGCCACGTCGAACGACGAGTTCTTCAGCCGGCCGTACACGGCCGACTCGATCCGCTGGCGAGTCGAGGCGATGTGCATCCGCTCGGTCACGGTCGACGACGGCTCGGGTCCGGTGATCCAGGGCGGATCGATGGAGATGGGTGACTGGACGCGGCGGGCAACCGTCGTCGCGATCTTCAACCCGAATGGCGGCGTCGGCAAGACCACGATCGCGACCAACCTGGCCTCGACCCTCCAGCTCCACGACGACCAGAAGGTCCTCCTGATCGACGCCGACACCGTCACCGGCCACGTCACGACGTCGCTCGGCCTCGAGCACGTCCGGACGGTCGCCGACAGCTGGCGGGACCAGGCGGAGGGCGGCGATCCGGAGAGCTTCATCGAGCTTGCCGCGGCCCATCCGTCCGGCATGTCGGTTGTCAGCCTGACGTCGTCGCCGCTCCACACGGAAATCCTCGAGCCCCAGCGGATCGCCGATGCGATCACCGCCGCCCGACCGTACTTCGACTTCATCATCGTCGACCTCCACCCGTCGTACAGCGCCCTGAACCAGGCGGTGTTCGTGAAGGCCGACCGGATCCTCGTCCCGGTCACCCCGGACGTGCCCGCGCTGCGGGCCGCCGTCCAGCTGCGCGACGTCGCGATCGAGATCGGTGTCCAGGACCGCCTCGCGCTCGTCGTCAACCGGGCGAACAGCGGCGTGTCCGTCGCCGACATGGAGAAGACGGTCGGGATGCCTGCCCTTGCCCTGATCCGGTCCGGCGGCCTGCTCTTCGTGCGGGCCGCGAACGAGGGCCGGACCGTCATCGAGATGTACCCCAGGGAGCGGATCACCGAGGACTTCGACGCCCTCGCCGAGCGCCTGGTCCGGACCCACACCCCGACCGAGCCGGCGGTCGCCGCGGCGAAGGCCGGCTTCCGGCTCTACGGCCGGGCGAAGGACCCTGCCCGAGCCTGACGTTCGGCCGACGCGGCCGCGGCCGCGTCTTGTGCCCCAATAGCCCTTCTCGGCATACGCCGGCGCACTCGCCGTGTCAGCCCCGCAGAGCGGCGAGCGCGGCCGGCAGTTCCATCAGTGTCGCGATCGTGAGGGCGGCTTCCGGCGGGTCGTCGCGTGGCGCCTGGATCCAGGCCCACGGCCCGCGCCGGATGAAGATCGCCCGCATCCCCGCGGCCGCCGCCGGCCGGACGTCGTTGTCGACGCGGTCGCCGACGTAGGCGATCTCCGCCGCCGGCAGGTCGAGCTCCATCGCGATCCGCTCGAAGAAGCGCGGATCGGGCTTCTGGACGCCCCAGCTCGACGAGGTCGCGAGCAGGTCGATCGGCAGGCCGAGGTTGGCCAGGGCCGCCTCGGCTCGGGCCGGTTGGTTGCCGACGACACCGATGCGATACCCCGCGTCGCGGAGCTCCCGCAGGCAATCGGCCGCGTCCGGGTACACGTCGTCGGCGGCGATCAGGTCGACGACACCGGCCAGGTCGCGCTTCGCGACCTCCTCGCCGAGGTCGAGGCCGGGTCGGAAGATCTCGAACGGCTCGCGGTGATCGCCACCGCGCTCGATCACGGCCCCGCACACGGCGAGGAACGTGAGCCGCGGAATGCCGAACCAGTCGGCCCACTCCGACCACACCCGCGTCTCATCGACGAGCGTCTCCCCCACATCGAACACCACCGCCCGAATCGTCATGAATACCGTCCGTCAACTGGCGACGCCTGGAACTGGCACACGTCGCGCATGGCGGCCGAGGCGACGGCGACGACGAGCACCGGAGCGAACGCACCTCGAGGTGCGTGAGCGAGGAGCACAGTCGTCAACGCACGCATCGGCCGTCAGGCGCGACGGCCAACTCTAGGAGCGGTCTTGCCAGGTGATTCCCCCCA
Organism: Candidatus Limnocylindrales bacterium; assembly: GCA_036276275.1. Classification (GTDB taxonomy): domain Bacteria; phylum Chloroflexota; class Limnocylindria; order Limnocylindrales; family CSP1-4; genus CF-46. The sequence continues at coordinate 5,345 of DASUPH010000374.1, read as the reverse complement.
GCGGCGATCCAGGCAGCTTCTGGTGCTTGAGACCGGTCCGCTTGTCGACCTGCTCGACGCCGCGCAGGTAGAAGCGGTTGACGAGGACGGTCTCGACATCGGGATCGCCGATCCGCTGGTCGCCGAGCATCGCGACCGCATCGACGACCGGAACGAACATCTCGCTCGAACGATCGAGGAGTCGATCCGGCTCGGAGCCCGGATGGAGGTAGACCGTCCCGATGACCCGGAACGGCGGCGCCTCCAGCGCCACGTCGTACGACACCTTGTGGACCCGGTGGGCGGCCCGCTCGGCGTCGGTCAGCTCCGGCATCGATCCCTCGCCGGCAAGGACGAGGATCAGGTCGTACGGGTCGATGCTCCGCAGGCCGGGCGCCTCGACGAGCGGCCCGGAGTCGTCCATCGGGCCCCAGCGAACGTCGTGGATCGTGATCGCCTCGCGCTTGTTGAGGGCATCGGACAGGCGGCCTTCGACGTCCATCCGTCCGATCAGGCGCCACTCCTCGGTGATCCCGTCGAACGCAACCCCGGTCCGCAGCGCGCGAAGGCCCGACGGGGCGGCGGCCGCCGCCGGAGCGTCCTCCTTCTTCTTCCGGCGCAGGAAGTTCAGTGGCACGCGTCGCCCCTCACGTCACTCACTCCTCTGCGGCCCCGGAGTTGGCCCGGATCGTCTCCACGACCGTCGCGTCCGCCAGGGTCGTCGTATCGCCGAGTGCCCGGCCCTGGGCGATGTCCTTGAGCAGGCGACGCATGATCTTGCCGGAGCGCGTCTTGGGCAGGTCCGGAACGAACATCAGCGTCTTCGGCTTCGCGATCGGGCTGATCTTCGTCGCGACATGGGCCCGCAGCTCGTTGCCGAGCTCGGGTGTTGGGTCGTTGCCGAGGCGGAGGATGACGAAGGCGATGATCGCCTCGCCGGTGACCTGGTCCGGACCGCCGACGACGGCCGCCTCGGCGACCGCCGGGTGCGAGACCAGGGCGCTCTCGATCTCCGTCGTGGAGAGGCGGTGGCCGGAGATGTTCATGACGTCGTCGACGCGGCCGAGCAGCCAGTAGTAGCCCTCCTCGTCGCGCTTGGCCCCGTCACCCGCGAAGTACATCCCCGGAAACCGGCTCCAGTAGGTCTCCCGGTACCGCTCGGGGTCGCCGTAGATGCCCCGCAGCATCGCCGGCCACGGTCGCTTCAGCACCAGGTAGCCACCGCCGCCGAACGGCACCGACTCGCCCTTGCCATCGACGACGTCGGCCTCGACACCCGGGAACGGGAACGTGGCGGACCCCGGCTTCGTGGTCGTCACCCCGGGCAGCGGCGTGATCATGATCTGGCCCGTCTCGGTCTGCCACCAGGTGTCGACGATCGGTGTCCGGCCGCCGCCCATGTGCTCGTTGTACCAGAGCCATGCCTCGGGGTTGATCGGCTCGCCGACCGAGCCGAGCAGCCGCAGCGACGACAACTCGTGCTTCGCCAGGTGCCCTTCGCCCTGCTTCATGAACGCCCGGATCGCGGTCGGGGCGCAGTAGAGGACCGTGACCTTGTACGCCTCGACGATCTCCCACCAGCGGGCCCATGTCGGGTGGTCCGGCGTGCCCTCGTACATCACCCCGGTCGTCGCGTTGGCCAAGGGGCCGTAGACGATGTAGGAGTGGCCGGTGACCCAGCCGATGTCGGCGGCGCACCAGTACACGTCGTCGGGCTTGATGTCGAAGACCATCCGGTGGCTGTATGACGTCCCGACGAGGTAGCCGGCGGTCGTGTGGATGATCCCCTTCGGCTTGGCCGTCGTGCCGGAGGTGTAGAGCAGGTAGAGCATGTGCTCGCTGTCGAGCGGGACCGGCGGGCAGTCTGCCGCCTGGCGTTCGACGATTTCGTGCCACCACACGTCCCGGCCCTCGGTCATCGTGACCGTCTTCGCCTCGTCGCCGAGGCGGCGAACGACGAGGACGTGCTCGATCGTCGGCGTCGAATGCAGCGCCTCGTCAACGGCCGGCTTGAGCTCGGCCGGCTTGCCCCGCCGCCAGCCACCGTCGGCGGTAATCACAAGCTTGGCCTGGGCGTCGTTGATCCGCCCGGACAGCGCCTCCGCGCTGAAGCCGCCGAAGACGACGGTGTGGGGTGCTCCGATCCGGGCACAGGCGAGCATCGCGATCGGCAGTTCGGGGATCATCGGCATGTAGATCGCGACCCGGTCGCCGGTCTCGATCCCGAGCTCGCGCAGCGCGTTCGCCGCCTTCTGGACGTCCCGCAGGAGGTCGGCGTAGGTGATCGTCCGGGTATCGCCCGGCTCGCCGATCCAGTGGTACGCGACCTTCTCGCCAAGGCCGTTGGCGACGTGCCGATCGACGCAGTTCTCCGTGATGTTGAGCTTCCCGCCGCCGAACCACCTCGCGAACGGCAGGTCCCACTCGAGCGTCGTCTCGAACGGCTCGTTCCAGGTGACGGTGTCGCGGGCGATCCGCGCCCAGAAGCCCTCGGGATCGCTGGCGGCCTCGTCGTAGAGCGCGGCTGTCGCATTGGCCTGCGCGCTGAATGCCGGGTCGGGCGGGAACGTCCGCCGCTCGGCGAGGAGGTTCTCGATCTCGGGACGCTGGTCGACGCTCACGATGCCTCTCCTGCGAGTGGGTTCGAGGCTTCTCGAGGTTGGGCTGGAACAGGCATTCTAAGCCGATCCCGTCGTGGTGCGGCCCGCTCCCCTATTCGTCGGCGAGGTCGTCCTGGCTGGGGGCCGGGCCGAGCGGGTCCGGCGGCACAGTCGGGTCGGGGTGGGCGACGAAGACCTGCTGCGGCCGTGGCAGGCGGACCCGGTTCTTCTCGAACGCCTCGAGGAGCAGCTTCCGGAACTCGCCGCCGGCGGCCCACTGCTCGGACGCCCGGACGGTGCCGAGGATCTTCAGGGTGATTCCTCGCTCGTCGATGGACTCGACCCGCTCGACCCGCGGCGCCTCGAGGATCCGTCGCTTCCAGACGGGATCCGCGGCCATCTGCTTGCCGAGGTCCTCGACGACCTGGATCGCCTTGTCGATGTCGGTCCCGAACGCGACCATGACGTTCTGGTTGATCCGGGCCCACGTCCGGGTCCGGTTGCTCGCGACCTTGATCTCTCCGTTCGGGACCGTGTGGACGACGCCGTCGAGATCGCGCAGCGTCGTCCGGCGCAGGCTGAAATCCTCGACCGCGCCGCTGACGCCGGCGATCGAGACGACATCGCCCTTGCTGTACTGGTTCTCGACGAGGATCAGGGCGCCGTTGAGGTAGTCGCGGACGAGGCTCTGCGCCCCGAAGCCGACGGCGATCCCGACGACGCCGAGCCCGGCGACCGCGGGCCCGATATCGAGGTCGAGTGCGCCGAGGATCATGATCCCGGCGATCACGATGACGAAGAACCGGATCACCCGGCCGCCGAGCTCGTCGAGCGTGTCGATCCGCTTCTGGACCTCGACCGCCGACAGCTCCTGGGCGGTGCCCTCGGTCGCCTCGCGATCGAGCAGCGTCTTCACGATGCCGTGGACGAGGAGCGTCGTCACCCGCAGCGCGATCAGGGCCACGACCACGATCAGGAGGATCTTGAGGCCGTTGACGCGAAGGACCTCGACGATCGTGCTCAGCGGCGGCTTGCTGAAGTCCATCGGGGCCGATGGTAGCGGGCGGGATCAGGCCACGAGGCGGTCCCCCGTCGGGTTGCCCGAGACGTCCGGGTCAGGACGCGGCGGCAACTCCCGTCGGCAGCTCGCTCACCGTCCCGCCGGCTGGCGCGGTCGACTCCCCCGGTGCCTCATGGGCGATCGCCGTGCGCGACAGCGCCTGGGCGAGGCTCGGCTGGGCGGCGGTCGCCGTTCCCGTGCCGCCGAGCCGGACCGAGATCGCGGCCGCGGTCTCGCGGGCCTGGGCGGCGAGCTCCGGGATCCGGCGCGGCGTGAGCCGGAACGCAGGTCCCCAGATATCGACCGCGGCAATCACGTTGCCGCGGGCATCGTGGACCGGAGCCGCGACGGCGTTGAGGCCGATCTCGAACTCGCCGAGTGCGGTCGCGTAGGCGCGGCGGCGGATCCGGGCCAGCTCCTCGAGGAGCGGCTCCAGCTCGGTGATCGTCCGCTCGGTGTAGCTCACGAGGCCGCGGCGGACGATCCGGAGCACCTCCCGCTCCGCGACGGCGGCAAGGAGGACCTTGCCGGATGCGACGCAGTGCAGCGGCGTCGAGCGGCCGGTCCAGTCGCCGACGGCGATCAGGTTCGGGCCGTCAGCCTGGGCGACGGTCAGCAGGGCATCGCCGTCGAGGACGCCGAGCCCCGTGGTCTCGTGGGTCAGGCGGGCCAGGCGCTCCAGCTCCGGCATCGAGATCCCGCGCAGGTCGAGGGTCCGTTCCGCCCGCTCGGCCAGGCGGATCACGACGAGCCCCAGCCGGTACTTGCCCGTTTCGTCGTCCTGTTCGACGAGGCCTCGCCGCTGGAGCGTCGCGAGGAGCCGGGAGGCGGTGGACTTGTGGAGACCGAGCCGCCGGGCTAGCTCCGTCACCCCGGCCTCGCCCTGCGACTCGCCGAGCGCGAGCAGGAGGGCAGCCGCCCGGTCGACCGAACGAACCGCGTTGCCGTCGAGGACCATCGATCGTCGCCCCTCTTTGGATGCGGCTCAGCCGGCCGCCGAATGGGATTGCGCGCCGTGGCCGTCGGCGGATAGCGGCAGATCGCCGTGGGCGCGTGCCTCGAGCGCCGCCTCGAGGGATTCTTCGAAGATCGAGACGACCCGGTCGACGATGTCGCCCTGGGCGTGCGCCTCGGAGAGGAACCATGGCTCGCGACTGTCCGGCTCGGGCATGGCGCCGCGCGGCAGCATCCCGACCGCGACGGCGTCGTACAGCTCGTGATCGGACTTGGCCCAGTCCCGGTACTCGGTCGGGGCCACGTCCGTGAACATGATCCCGAACATCGATGGGTGACCCGTGAAGATGTACGGGATCCCGGTCGGGTTGAGGACCTCGCGAAGGCCGTCCTGGACACGCCGGCCGGTCGCGTGGATCGTCTCGAGGGCCGGCGTGTCGCGGAGGATCTCGAGCGTCTTGACGGCGGCCGCGGCGGCGACCCGGTTGCCGGCGTACGTCCCGCCGTGGCTGACCTTGTCCGGCAGCAGGCTCATGATGTCGCGCCGGCCGCCGAATGCCGCTGAGGGATAGCCGTTGCCCATCGCCTTCGCGAAGGTCGCGATGTCGGGCCGGATGCCGAAGAACTCGGCCGCGCCACCCCGGGCGAAACGGAAGCCGGTCTTGACCTCGTCGAAGATCAGGAGGATGCCGAACTCCTCGGTCAACGCCCGCATCGCGGCGTGGAAGCCGGGCTGCGGCAGGATGCCCTGG
>DASUPH010000373.1:0-2334 GCA_036276275.1 Candidatus Limnocylindrales bacterium | reverse complement strand
CAGGCGCTCCACGGATCCGGTCGCCACGCGGCCCATGTCGACGTCATCGAGGAGGAGCAGCACGCCGCCTGTCTCGATCCGGGTCAGGTCGAGGAGCTCGTTGACCATCTGGACGAGGTGGCCTGTCTCGACCTCGATCTTGCCGATCCGGTCGCGCATCCGGGCCGGGACGGCGTCACCGGCGGCCTCCGCCTCGCGCGAGAGGGTCTCGGCGAGGAGGCTCACGGTGGACAACGGGGTCCGCAGCTCGTGCGAGAGGTTGTCGACGAACTCGGCCCGGATCTGCTGGAGCCGGCGCAGCTCGGAGACGTCCTCGAGCACGACCCAGACCCCGCTGACGGGCGACCGCCGCGCCCGGATCACGAGGACCGGGCCATCCGCGCCGCTGAGCCGGAACTCGCCCGACGCCGAACCCGTCGCGCCGGCCGTGACGATCAGCTCCTCGACCCGGCCGTCGACGAACGTCTCGATCGCCGTCCGGCCCCGGATCGAGCCGGGCGGTCGGCGAAGCAGGATGTGGGCCGCCGCATTCGCCAGCTCGACCCGCCGGCCGTCGTCGAGACGGAGGATCCCGACGCCCATCACGTCGGCCAGGTAGGAGGCGTTGCGGACCTGCTGGTCGAGCTCGAACTCGCTGGCATCGAGCCGTTCGCGAAGGCGCCGGACCAGGGTCGGCAGGTCGACATCGGGTCCGCCGTCGGCGACGGGCGCGGCCCCCCGGACGACCGCCTCGCGCGCCGCCTCGAGCTGGCGATCGCGGTCGATCGCGACCCCGATCGCGACGGCGAGGGCGATCGCCAGGAGCCCGACAAAGGCGATGAAGATCCAGTCCATCCCGCCGAGCATCGCACAGCCGCCCGTCGGGCGGGGTACCCTGACGAGGTCGGTCCGGCGACCAGCCGCCGGCCGATCCGAGCCCGATCCGGCGCTGCCCCGCGCCCACTTGCCGAGCATCGCTCGTGCCACGGAGGAACCCCTGTGCGTCTCCGCCTGATCCCGCGCGACGTTCGCTTCTTCGACCTGTTCGTCGAGGATGCGGCCAACGTCCTGGGCGGAGCCCGCCAGCTCGAAGCCATGCTCCGGACCTTCGATCAGCCCGAGGCCCGGGCCGCGGAGATCCGGGCCACCGAACACCGCGGCGACGAGATCAGCCATGACATCGGGCATCGACTCGAGGCGACCTTCGTGACGCCGTTCGATCGCGAGGACATCTACGCCCTGATCAGCGCTCTCGACGACGTCCTCGACTACGTCGAGGAGGCGGCCGACACCTTCGTCCTCTACCGGATCGAAGCGCCGACCGCGACCGCGGTCGAGCAAGCCTCGATCGTCGTCAAGCAGGTCGAGCTGCTCCACGACGCGCTCGCCCATCTCCAGGGCTTCAAGGGCCTGGACCGCTACTGGATCGAGGTCCATCGCCTCGAGAACGAGGGCGACCGGATCGCCCGCGAAGCGATCGCGAGGCTCTTCCACGACGAGAAGGACCCGATCAATCTCGTCAAGTGGAAGGACATCTACGGGCTGCTCGAGGAGACGATCGACAAGGCCGAGGACGTCGCCAACATCATCGAGCGGATCACGATCAAACACGCCTGACGCTCGCTGGGGCGTTGCCGCCTTCCCAGCGAACGTCAGAGGCGACGATCGCTGACGAGGTCAGCTCTTCGGCGTGAGCCAGACCCGGTAGTCGCGGATGTTGACCGGCGTCCCGTCCTTGGCCGACGGCTCGTAGGCGTGGAGGGTTCCGTACTGGGCCTTCGACACCGTGTAGGCGATCGTCGTGTCGAAGGTGCCGCGGCAACCCGTCCCGCACGTCGCCATGACCTGCTGGTCGGCGAGGACCTTGCCGGCACCGTCGAGGATCGAGATCCGGAACGTGGCCTCGAAGACGTCGGAGGAACCGGTGACCCGGGCCGGATTGCCGATCGCGGCGCCGTACGCCGGTCGGTCGACCCAGATCGCGGGGAGGAGCTGGACGTAGTCGGCCCGACCGACCGGTCCGTCGAGGACGACGCCCTCGCTGCTGAACACCCTCCTGGTTTCGCCCTCGATCTGGAGCACGACGGATTTCACCGACGGGAACTGGGTCAGGGTGTAGACGACCTGGCCGAGACGGGTCAGGACCGACGCGCTGCCGCCGCCCGACTCGAACTCGCTCGAGAGATCGACCGTGGCGATGCCGTCCTTGATCGTGAGCCCGAGGAGCTGCGACCCATCCGGCACCGCCGTGCTGATCGCGCGGCCGCTCTCGGCGTCCGTTGGGCCGGTCAGGAGCGCGTTCATGGCGGCCCTGGCGACGGCGGACGTGCCCGCGACCTCGCGGAGCACGGCCAC
>DASUPH010000372.1:0-14811 GCA_036276275.1 Candidatus Limnocylindrales bacterium | reverse complement strand
CGAGGACACCGGCCATCCCGAGGACGCGCTCGCGCGGGAAACCGGACGCCGTCAGCGCCACGTGGCACATCGCGTCGAGGGGATTCGTGACGACGATGAGGATCGCGTCGGGCGAATGCTTTGCGGCCTCGGTCACGACCGCCCGGACGATCCCGGCGTTCTTCGCGAGGAGGTCGTCGCGGCTCATCCCCGGCTGGCGGGCGAGGCCGGAGGTGACGACGACGATGTCCGACCCGGCCGTATCGGCGTAGTCGTTCGTGCCGGTGATCCGCGAGTCGTGACCGACGACGGGAGCCGCCTCCGCAAGGTCGAGGCCCTTGCCCTGGGGCAGACCCTCCACGATGTCGACGAGGACGACGTCGGCGAGGCCGGCCTCGGCGATCCGCTGGGCGGTCGTGGCGCCGACGTTGCCGGCGCCGATGACGGTGACCTTGTTCCTGGCCATGGGCGTGGTTGACCTCGCGTTACGGAGCTGGGATCGGGGGATGTGTCGTCATTCTACGAACCGTCGGACCGATGCTGCCAGTTGCCGCCCTGATGCACATGGATCGCGCCCGGAGCGGTCGTTCCTGACCGATGTGCGTCAGCGCGAGCAACTGCCGGAGGGCACGCTGCCAGTTGAACACCAGACGCAACGGTTGACAGAGTCGACGGCCCACCCTGCCGGTCGCCGGTCGGCTAATGCACTCCGAAGCGATCAATGGTCCGGACCGCTGGCTCCGTTCGGGCGCGATGTGCGGTACCCGAACAATTGGCAGAAGAACGTCCGGCGGAGGCTGTCCAGGCGACGGCTCGTCAGCCCTCGCCTGGACCCGCCGCCGGCAGATCGGCCGTGCCGTCATCGACGACCCGCGGCCCCGCCACCCGAACCGGCTCAGGCACCCCGTCGGCGTAGGCCGCGAAGTTCTCCGCGAACATGTGGGCGAGCGCCCGCGCCTGGCGGTCGTAGGCGTCGGGATCGGCCCAGGTCGCGCGCGGCTGGAGGAACTCGGCTGGCACATCGGGGCAGGACGTCGGCACCTCGACGCCGAAGATCGGGTCGGTGACCGTCGGGATGCCATCGAGGCGACCGTCGAGGGCCGCCCGGACCATCGACCGGGTGTGGTTGATGTCCATCCGCGCGCCGGTCCCGTACGGACCGCCGGTCCAGCCGGTGTTCACGAGCCAGGCCTTGACTCCGTGGCCCTCCAGGCGCTCGGCCAGCATCGCCGCGTATTCGCCCGGGTGGCGAGGCATGAACGGGGCGCCGAAGCAGGCCGAGAAGGTCGCCATCGGCTCCTTGACCCCGATCTCGGTGCCGGCCAGCTTCGCCGTGTAGCCACTGATGAAGTGGTACTGGGCCTGGTCGGCGGTCAGGCGGCTGATCGGCGGCAGGACGCCGAACGCGTCGGCCGTGAGGAGGATCACGTTCGTCGGCTGGCCGGCCATCCCGGTCGCGTCGGCGTTGCCGATGAACTGGAGCGGATAGGCGCCGCGGGTGTTCTCGGTGAAGCGCTCGGAATCGAGGTCGAGCTCGCGGGTGACCGAGTCCAGGTCGACGTTCTCGAGGATCGTCCCGAAGCGGCGGGTGGTCTGGAAGATGTCCGGCTCGTACATCGATGAGAGCCGGATCGTCTTCGCGTAACAGCCGCCCTCGAAGTTGAAGACGCCGTCGGGGCCCCAACCATGCTCGTCGTCGCCGATCAGGCTGCGGAGTGGATCGGCCGAGAGCGTCGTCTTGCCGGTCCCGCTGAGCCCGAAGAACACGACCGACTCGCCGTCCGCGCCGACGTTCGCCGCGGAGTGCATCGGCAGCACGCCCTCGTCGGGCATCAGGTAGTTCATCACCGTGAACGCGGACTTCTTGATCTCGCCGGCGTACTCCGTGCCGACGACGATGATCTCCATCCGGGCGAGGTTGACGAGGATGGCCGTGCCGGTCCGGGTGCCCTCGGTCGCGGGGTCGGCCTGGAACGAAGGGACGTCGATGATCGTGAAGTTCGGAACGAACCGGACGAGGTCCTCGGCCGCCGGGCGGCGGAACAGATTCCGGGCAAAGATGCTCGCCCAGGCCGTCTCCGTGTAGACCCGGAGGCTGCGACGGTGGGCGGGGTGGGCGCCGATGAAGCAATCCTGGGCATACATCGGCCGATCCGCCAGATAGGCCATCAGCCGCGTCCGGAGCCGATCGTAGTGCTCGAGGGCGATCGGCCGGTTGACCTCGCCCCACCAGATCTTGCCGGCGGAGCCTGGCTCGCGGACGATGAACTTGTCCTGCGGCGAGCGGCCCGTGTGCTTCCCCGTGCGGACCACGAGCGGGCCCTCGGCGGCGATCAGGCCCTCGCCGGCGCGGACCGCGTCCTCGTACAGCTCGGCGACCGAGAGGTTGGCCCGCAGGCCGCGGCCGATCGTCTCGGGTGGCGTCGCGAGACGTGTCGCGGGTTGGGTCGTCAGTGCTTTCACGGGCTCGAACTCCTGCGCGCGGGCGATCTCGTCCGATCGACCGGCCGCGCGTGATTCGCGGTCCCGGGCGCCGGGACGAGCGAAGGAGTCGGCTTCCGCAGTCGCTGTTGGCGGACATCCTACCGCAACCCAGGCGCAACCTGTCCGCAACCCAGTCGTCCTGGACGTTACAACCGGCTGTCGTGCCTTGGTACGCCATCGCCGCGTTGCCGCACCCATGCACGACGAACGCTGTACTCAGGCCCGGTCGAGCGCTCCCCGCAGGTCGGCGATCAGATCGGCCTCGGCCTCGATCCCGACCGACAGTCGGACGAGCGACGCGGGCACCTCGAGCGGCGAACCCGCGACGGACGCGTGGGTCATCGTCGCCGGCACCTCGACGAGCGACTCGACCCCGCCCAGCGACTCGGCCAGGGTGAAGAGACGAGTTCCCTCCGCGATCGCGATCGCCCGTTCCTCGGCCGACCGGCCGCGCGGCCCACCGGGTTTCGGGATGAACGAGAGCATCCCGCCACCGTTGCGCATCTGGCGACCGTCGCCCACGAGCTCCGCCGACCGCGGGTGCGCGTGCGGGCCATCGGCCAGGCCCGGATACATGACGCGCTCGACGTCGTCCCGCGCCACAAGGAACCGGGCCATGGCCGCGGCGTTCGCCGCGTGCCGCTCGACCCGGACGTGAAGCGTCCGGAGTCCGCGCAGCACGAGGAAGCAGTCGAGCGGCCCGGGTACCCCGCCCATCGCGTTCTGGAGGAACCGCAGCCGCTCGGCGATCGCGTCGTCGCGGGTGACCGCGATCCCGAGGATCGTGTCCGAATGGCCACCGAGGTACTTCGTCGCCGAATGGAACGCGATGTCGGCGCCGAGCGCCAGCGGGTTCTGGAGGGCCGGCGAGGCGAAGGTGTTGTCGACGACGAGGAACGGGCGGGCAGTCCCCGATTGCTCGGCCCGATCGCGGATCGTCTTCGCGGCGGCGGCGATGTCGGTCAGCTTGAGGTTCGGGTTCGACGGCGTCTCGAACCAGACGAGCCGGCTCCGATCGGTCAGCCGCTCCCACAGCTCGTCCGGACCGGCGGCGAGGTCGGAATACGACGCGGTCGCGGCGCCACCGGGCCGATGGACCCGCTCGAGGTAGCGGAACGTGCCGCCGTAGACGTCATCCCCGACGACGATCTCCTCGCCGGCGACGGCCAGCTGGGCGATCGCCGCGGTCGCCGCCGAGCCGCTCGAGAACGCGATCCCGTGCCGGCCTCGCTCGAGGGCCGCGACGGCGCGCTCGAGACGGTCGCGGGTCGGATTGACGCTCCTCGCGTAGTCGTACCCGCGGCGGGGGCGGTTGACGCCGTCCTGGGCATAGGTGGAGGTCTGGTAGATCGGTGGCGCGACGGCGCCCGTCAGCTCGTCCGGTTCGGCGCCGGCGTGCACGGCCAGGGTCTCGAACGCGTCCTCGGCGGCTGGGTCGGCGTCGGTCATCGGATCCATCATGTCATCCGGACGGCCTCCGCCGCCGAACCTGTTTCGTGCTAACGTTCAGTGGCACGTTTTCGCAGCGACGACCCCGCTTGGAGCTCCCGGATGGCGACGAATCCCGCAACCGCTCAGCCCACGCCCGCCGTGGCCCCGATCACCGCTCCCGCGGCGCCGCCGATCGGCCGCCTGGCGACCTGGCGCTACGTCCTGAACACCGCGAACCTGCCGGAGGGCGTCACCCGGCCCGACTTCGTCAGCAAGTGGCTCGTGATCACGCGCGCCGCCGTGTTCTCGATGACCGCGACGTCGGGCCTGATCGGGGCCCTGCTGGCGGTCGGTGCCGCCCGGCTGACCGGCGAGGTGACCATCAACTGGCTGTACCTCGTGCTCGCGGTGGTCGGGCTGGTCGTCGCCCACGCGGCGAACAACATGATCAACGACTACTTCGACCTCGAGGGCGGCGTCGACACCGACGACTACGTCCGCGCCCTCTACGCGCCGCACCCGATCCTGTCGGGCTGGGTCACGAAGCGGCAGCTGGCCGCCGCGATCCTCCTCGCCAACGCGGTCGACCTCGCGATCATGCTGTTCCTGACCGCCGCCCGCGGGCCGCTCGTCATCGCGTTTGCCGTCGCCGGGCTCTTCATCTCGGTCTTCTACGTCGCACCACCGATCCGTCTCAAGCACCATGGCCTGGGCGAGCCCGGCGTGTTCATCGTGTGGGGCCCGCTGATGGTGGTCGGGACGTTCTTCGTCGCGACGGGCTCGATCCCGGCGTGGACCTGGATTGCCTCGCTGCCGTACGCGATCCTCGTCACGAGCGTCCTCTTCGGCAAGCACATCGACAAGATCGACGCCGACACGAAGAAGGGCGTCCGAACCCTGCCGGTGATCCTCGGCGAGCGGCGCGGGCGCGACGTCGCACGAATCCTGATGATCTCGTTCTACCCGATCGTCATCGCTGCCGTCCTCGCCGGCTGGATCGGGCCGTGGGTCGCCCTTGTGCTGCTCGGCCTCCCGCGGCTCGCGTCGTCCCTGCGAACGTTCGAGTCTCCGCGTCCGGAGACGCCGCCGCACAGCTACGTCGGCTGGCCGCTCTGGTTCGTCGGGGCCGCGTTCGTCCACACCCGCCGGGCCGGCGGGCTGCTCGTCCTCGGCCTGCTCCTGAACGCGTTGCTCCCGATCCGCCTGCCCTGGTAAGTGCCGGTCGAGCGGCCCGTGAGATCGTGACCGCTCGATGCCTCATCGGAACGGATCCGGGATCGCCCTCCTCGCCGACCCCACGCGCCGCCGGCTGATCGCCGCGCTCGCCATTCGACCGGCTCGGCCATCGACACTCGCTGATTGGCTCGAGCTCAGTCGCTTCACGGTGAGCCGGCAACTGCTGGTGATGAGCCGGGCCGGACTGGTCGTTGGGCACAGGCTCGTGGTCCATGGCCGCGGCGTCCTGTACACGATCGATCCCCGCCGTCTCGGCGCGATCAGCGCGTGGCTTGCCGGAACCGACGTCGGGCGAACGATCGACCCCGCCGCGGCTGCGGGGATCCCGCCGGGCCGCCGTGCAGCGAACGACCCATGGCGTGCGTATTGAATGGGGCCGCGCCCACGCGCTGACGACGAGGACAGCGCGTCGAGCTGACGTCCCTCGGCGGCGATTCGGCGGTCGTTGCGTTCAAACGCAATCATCTCGTCCACAGGCAGATCGTTGCGTTCAGCCGCAACGATCCCGTTTGGGGCGTTGGGAGACCCGAGGGGGCTGGCCGTCCCGGCGTACCATGCAGCGCACGATGGTCTCAGCCACGCGCTCCGGGCAACCGCCGGCAACCGTCAATCAGGAGATCCGCTTCTGCCGGTCTCCCGACGGGACCCGCATCGCCTACGCGGTCCATGGCAGTGGGCCGCCGCTCGTCGTGGCTTCCTGCTGGCTGAGCCACCTCCAGCACGACTGGCAGAGTCCGGTCTGGCGCCACTTCCTCGACGAGCTTGGCGCGATCGCGACGGTCATCCGCTACGACGAGCGCGGCTTCGGGCTGTCCGACTGGCAGGTCACCGACTTCTCGATCGCCGCTCGCCAGGCGGACCTCGAGACGGTGGTCGAGTCGCTTGGCCTGGAGCGGTTCGCACTCCTCGGGATGTCGGGCGGGTCGGCCGCCGCGATGGCCTACGCGATCGATCACCCGGACCGCCTGACCCGGCTCATCCTGTACGGGACCGTCTGCGGCGAGCCGGTCGTCCTCGAAGGCGAAGGACTCGAGGTCGAGGAGACCTACCGGAGCATGATCCGGGTGGGTTGGGCAAAGGACGATCCGGTGTTCCGGCGCGTCTTCACGACGCGCTTCATCCCGGACGCGACCGAAGAGCAGATGTGCTGGTTCGACGACCTGCAGCGGATGTCGACGTCGCCGGAAAACGCGGTCGCGAGCCGGGCCGCCCGCCTGGTCGTGGACATCGCCGCGGACCTGCCTCGAATCACCGCGCCGACCCTCATCCTCCAGGCGATCGGCGACCGGTCCATGAGTTTCGATAACGCGGTCCAGGTCTCGGGCCAGATCGCTGGAGCACGACTCGTGGCGATGGACAGCCGGAATCACATCCTGCTTGCGGACGAGCCGGCGTGGGCGACGTTCATCACCGAGGTCACCCAGTTCCTCGAGCCGGACCGGCGCCGGTACGCGAGTGACGATCCCTCGACCGAGTCGCTCTCGCCACGCGAGCGCGACGTCCTCCGCCTCTGCGCCGAGGGCCTGACGAACGACGAGATCGCCACCGCCCTGACGCTCAGTCCGAGGACCGTCGAGCGCCACCTCTCGAACGTCTACCTCAAGCTCGGCCTGACCGGGAGCGCCGCGCGGACCGCCGCCGTCGCGAGGTTCCTTCGCGACCGCTGAACCCGGTCTGCGTGTCCGCCGCCAGGCGGCCACCGGCTCGCGCCTCGGTTTGCGTGTGGGCGCGGTTCCCTGCCGGCCGCCGTCCTTCGTACGGTCGTCGCGACCTCAGATCGAGGCGTGAATGGAGGAACCGGCGATGATGACGACGACGATCGCGGAGACCGAGGCGGTGTTCCGCGCCGATCCAGCCAAGGCCCGCACGCGGCCCACCGTGACCGCCACGCTCGTGAACGGACGAGCCCGCCTGGCGGCCGGGCCGTTCAACTGGGACGCCGACCTGCCCGCCCTGCTCGGAGGCGAGAACCTCGCGCCCAGCCCCACCGCGTATCTGCTCGGTGCACTCGCAGGTTGTGCCGTCGCGTTCCTGCGCGACACGCTCGCGCCACAGTTCGACGTCCACATCGATGACGTCACGGCGGTTGCAACGGCGAGCTCGGACCTGCGGGGCCTCCTCGCGATCGACGGGGCGACGCCCGATCTGGGCGACCTCGGCCTCGACATCCAGGTGGCCAGCAGCTCGCAGCCCGATCGCGTGGAGGCGATGTTCGCCGCTTGGCGAGCGCGATGCCCGATCTACCTCGCGCTCCTCAATCCGAACGGCATCGCGTTGACGACAAGCGTGGCTCCTGCCTGACCCTCGCGGCCCCATTGGCCCGGACCCGAACGCCCCGCCTGACGGCGGCGGGGCGTTCAGTCGCGCGACAGGTGGGACAGGTACTCCAGCAGGTCGAGCTTCGTGACGACGCCGGCGGGCTGTTCGCCGCGGACGGCGATGAGGGCCGGTGAGCCGCCGGACAGGAGCGTGAACGCCTCGTCGAGTGTCGCCGACGCATCGACCAGCGGCAGGGGCCCGTCCATCACCTCGCCGACCGTTCGCGTCACGATGGATGGGTCGCGAAATGCCCGATCGAGCAGGTTCTTCTCGTTGATCGAGCCGACGATCCCGGCAACCGCGTCGCCTTCGGCGTCCTCGGACACCGGCATCTGGCTGATCCCGTACTCCTGGAGCGTCGCGATGACCG
Source organism: Candidatus Limnocylindrales bacterium (assembly GCA_036276275.1). GTDB lineage: Bacteria > Chloroflexota > Limnocylindria > Limnocylindrales > CSP1-4 > CF-46. The sequence goes on along the minus strand of DASUPH010000372.1, from coordinate 6,992 downwards.
CCCCGACCCGTTCCGTCGTCCGGGCGACGACGACCGCCGGCCGATCCGGATCTCGGTGGCGGCCGGCCAGGAGCTCCGCCACGCGGGTCACGGCGCCGGTCGTGGCGAGCAACCCGTTGACCCGCATCCACTCGTCGTTGTAGAGCTTCGAGAGGTAGTTGCGGCCGCCGTCGGGCAGCAGAACGACGATCACCTTGTCCGCCCCGTCGCCGGCGTTCGTCAGCTCGCGGGCCACCGTGAGAGCCGCCACCAGGGCCGTCCCGCACGACCCACCGGCGAGGATGCCCTCCTCGCGGGTAAGGCGGCGGGCCGCGGCGAACGCTTCGCGATCGCTGACCCGGATCCAGCGGTCGACGACCTGCGGGTCATAGGTCCCGGGCATGAAGTCCTCGCCGACGCCCTCGGTGAGGTAGGGCCGGGCGGTGTCGCCGGACAGGACGCTGCCCTCGGGGTCGGCGCCGACGATCACGACGTCGGAACGCTGTTCGCGGAGGTAGTGGCCGGCTCCCGTGATCGTCCCGCCTGTCCCGACGCTGGCGACGAAATGGGTCAGCCGGCCGTCGGTCTGGGCCCAGATCTCCGGCCCGGTCGTGTGTTCGTGGGCGATCGGGTTCTCGAGGTTCCAGTACTGGTCGGGCTTGAAGGCGCCCGGGATGTCGCGGGCGAGACGAGCGGCGACCGAGTAGTACGACTCGGGCGACTCCGGGGCGACGTTGGTCGGACACAGGACGACCTGGGCGCCGTATGCCCGGAGGAGTGCCTGTTTCTCGGTCGACTGCTTGTCGGCCATGACGAAGATGCAGCGGTAGCCCTTGAGGGCGGCCGCGATCGCGAGGCCGTGACCGGTGTTGCCCGACGTCGGCTCGATGATCGTGCCGCCAGGCTTCAGCAGACCGGCCTTCTCGGCCGCCTCGATCATCGGGAGGCCGATCCGATCCTTGACGGAGCCGCCCGGATTCAGCATCTCGAGCTTGGCCAGGACCAGGGGCTGGCGTTCGATCGGGCCGAGATCCCGCGTGACCCGGGTCAGCCGGACGAGCGGGGTGTTGCCGACCAGGTCGAGGATCGTCTCCGCGTAATGCATGCGATCGAGGATAGCCGCCGGTGCCGGGTCGCTCTCAGTCCGCGCCGTCGCGATCGAGCCGGCCCGGCCGGAGGAGCAGCCAGGTGAGGCGGCGCCGCAGACGACGCGGCCGATCCGGCGGATCGACGGTCAGAAGCTGGAGCTCCTCGACCACCGGCCCGAGGTGGGCCGCCAGGGCCTCGCTCAGCCGCTTTGCCAGGTCCAGCTCCGCCCGCGTTCCCTCCTCCGGGGTGACCCCATCCCAGGATGGACCGAGGAGCTCGCCGACCGAGGTCACCGGCAGGATCCGCGACGCCATCCGCCGGCCGAGATAGAGCTCGTCCGTGCCGGCCATGGCGAGCGGCACGATCGGCGCAGCGGTCCGGAGCGCGATCAGCGCCCAGCCGGCCCGGAACGGCCCGATCCGGCCGGGTGGCCCGCTGACCGTGCCCTCGGGCATCTGGGCGAAAACGCCGCCGTTGGCGATGACGGCCCGCGCGGCCGCGACGTGCTGGTCCGCGCCGATCCCGCCGCGCCAGACCGGCAGGAGCCCGCCGAGCCGGTGGATCAGCGCCTCACGCCAGCGGCTCGTGAACGTCGACGGCGCGCTGCCGAGGAACCAGACCCGGGGCTCGGTCGGCAAGGCATGGACGACGACGAACGGATCCATCCAGCCCCGATGAGCCGCCCCGACCAGGAGGTATCCACCACGCGGCACGTGCTCCCGGCCGGACGCCTCGATCCGGAACCGGAACAGGCCGAAGATGACGAACCGGGCGAGCAGGCGGATCGCGCGATAGAGCAGCGAGGCCCGGCTCTCCGGTGTCCGGCCGAGCCAGGCGAGGCCTTCCACGGCGCCGCCGCGAGCGTCCGCGAGGGCCTGTGGCGCCACCCGACCGGGCGGCGGCCGGCGCGACCCCGGAGCCGCAGTGCGGCCCGGCGGCGGGGCGGCGTCCGGCGGCGGGGCGGCGTCCGGCGGCATGTCAGTCGGGCGCGGGTCGCCGATCGGTCGGGGCCGGCCGGTCGCGGCTCGGTTCGAGACTGTCGGGTGTCGGGGCGGGAGCAGGGCCGCCGATGTCGAGCTCGTCTTCGTCGGCGTCGAGCGCGTCGTCCTCCGCGTCGTCGTCGGCGTCGTCCGCCCAGAAGGCCTCTTCCTCGTCTTCGGGCGACCTGCTCGTCGACGACGGGTCGGGCAGGAGGTCCCGGGCGAGCGTGGGCGGTCGGCCCCGTCCGTGCCGGTACCAAAGCCCGACGACGCCGACGACGATGAAGCCAAGCGTGACGATCGAGGCGGTCGGGACCCCGAAGAAGGTCCAGTTCCCGCTTCGGAGACCTTCCAGGGCGAACCGCGTCAACCCGTACCAGATGAAGAAGATCAGGAGGAGGTCGCCGGGGACGAGACGCGAGCTGCGCCGCCGGGCGAGCCACAGCAGGACCAGCGCGCCGACGATCCCCGACAGCGATTCATACAGGAACAGGGGCTGGAAGTGGGTTGTCGCGAGGGGAAACGTGGAACACGGGTATTCGACCGTTCGGTGGACGCAATCGATCCTGATCCCCAACGGCAGCGTCGTCGGCGGCCCGTACAGCTCCTGGTTGAAGAAATTGCCCCAGCGCCCGATCGCCTGCATGACGAAGAGCCCGGGGGCGACGACGTCGGCCCAGCGGAAGAAGTCTTGGTGGGTCCGTCGGACATAGATCCACGCCGCGATCGTGCCGGTGATGATCCCGCCCGGAACGCCGAGCCCGGTGAAGCCGGAGAACGCGTACGAGCCGTTCGGCTGGACCGTCAGGGGCAGGAACGCGGTCAGCGGGTGGTCCCGGTAGAGGGCCCACTGGTCGATGACGTGATAGAGCCGGCCACCGAGGAGCGCTGCGACGGCGACGATGATCATCCCGGTCCCGATGAGGTTCTCGTCGAGCCCCCGGAAGCGCGCCTCGCGGCTGATCACCCAGTAGACCGCGGCCAACCCGACGGCATAGGCGATCCCGTACCAGTAGATCGGGAAGCCGAGCATTCGCAGGAAGACCGGATCCGGGGTGATGTCGATCATGACTGCGGAGTGTACGGGCGCGACCCGCGCGACGCGGCCTCTCCGGCGTCATCGGCCCGCTTCGGGGTACTCTCGCCGCGTGAACGCGGAGTTCAACTGGTGGCTGCTGATCGTGGGCCTGGTCGTCGGAGCCGGGCTGGCCTGGCTCGTCCTCGCCGACTCGAGCCGGCGCGAGGTCGACATCGAGGATCGCGAGCTCGACGCCGAATCGCACTGGATCGCCGATGGACTCGCCGAGCTCCACCGACCGCTCGATGACGAGCGCGTCCTCGATGTCCTTCGCTTGCACCGTGCGTATCGCGCCGCGGCACCACCGGACGACGTCGAGGAACCGCCGGACGGTCAGGACGCGTATCCGGCGGCCCGCATCGAGCCCGGCGAGCGCAAGGCGATGGCTCACCCGATCGGTGGCGGCGATCCGGGTCAGGCCGACCGGGGCGCGGTGTAGGACGGCCTCGCCGTCGGGCGCTAACCGGTCCCGACGAGGACCGGCTGACCGGGCTGGTCGCTCGCGCCGAGTTCGACGAGCGACACCCCGAATCTGGCGCCTGGCGCGAGGCCCGCGGTCAGCGGCACGGCGCCGACCCAGTACGCCAGATCGCCGCCGAAGAACATCTTGCCGATCGGCGACCGCCGGCCACCGACCTCGACCCAGCACCGGTACTCGTGTCCGGCCGCGGGCGGCGTCAACCCGTCGGCGATGACGACGAGCTCGGTCGAGGACGGCGAGAAGGCCAGGAGACCGTTCGGCGCGTCGCCGGTCGCGCTCGCGAGCTGGATCCGCTGGACGTCCGGCCGGACATCGATCCGAGCCGTCCAGCGCGCGACGTCGCCGAGGGCCTCGATCTCCGCCGACTGGCCCCGGATCACGGCCTCACGATTGACGTTGACGAGGAGTGCCGTCCCCGTGACCGCCACGACGAGGGCGGCGGCGAGACCGGCGAGCACCGACAGGCGAGGCCGGGATCCTGCCCTGCGGCGCATCGCCACGGGCAGCTCCTCATGCGTCGGTCCGGCCGCGGTCGGCGCGCTCGGACCGCGGGGACGGCCGACGGCGGCCACGTACGCGAGCGTTCGCTCGCGGAGCTCCGGCGGCAGGACGGCTCGAACGGTCGGGCGGATGATCTCGACCGATCGATGGAGGCGCTCGAGCTCCTCGGCGCAATCGGGACAGCCGGCCAGGTGGCTGGCGACCAGCGCCGCCGTCGGCGTGTCGCCCGCCATCAGCCGATCGAGCCCCTCGGGCTCGATCGCCGCATCGGCGAGGAGGTCTCGCACCTCTTGGTGATCCATCGCTCCCATCATCGATTCAGTCGCTGGTTGATTCGTTCGCCGATCGGCACCGGGATCGGTGCCGGCCCGGCACCCGGACCGAGCTCTTCGGCCAGGGCGCCTCGCAGGCGCAGCAGCGCCCGCCGCGTCCGCGTCTTCACCGTCCCGATCGGCCAGCCGAGGCGTTCCGCGATCTCCGACTGCGACAGCTCCTCGCGATAGGCGAGGACGATCGCCGTCCGCTCGACGTCGGGCAGCCCGTCGAGGGCGTCGCGGATGACGTGCCGCAACTCCGTTGCCGCCAGCTCGCCCTCCGGGCCCGGCCCCAGGCCCGCCCCGCCGAGGATCGTCCCGGTCGCGACCAACCGGTCGAGCGCGGCGCTGTCCTGTTCGTCCTGGCCGCTCGTCGCCGAGAACGGGACCAGGTTCGGTCGCCGTCCCGCCGCCCGCAGCCGATCGACCGTCCGGTTGCGCGCGATCGTATGCAGCCAGGCCGCGAGCGAGCCGACCGCCGGATCGAACAGCTCGGCCCGGTTCCAAAGGGCGAGGAATGTCTCCTGGACGACCTCCTCGGCAATGTGCCGATCTGTTGTCAGCCGGCTGGCCGCCGCGTGGACCGCGTCGACGTACCGGTCATAAAGCGCCCCCAGCGCGTCCTCCGACCCGGCCGCGACCTGGCGGACGAGGGCGGCGTCGTCGCCGCGCCGGCGATCTCCTGTCATGTTTACGTGCCCACCGCATCGTCGGTTTCGATCGGGACGTGAAGTGGCCGTCGCTCGAAGCCGCTCGAGAAGACCACGTCGGTCTCCGTCTGGAACACATTGGGTGTCGCCTGGACGGCCCGCAGCACGCGCTCGAGGTCGCGGGTGTCGCGGGCCCGGACCTTGATCAGGTAGTCGGCCTCACCCGTGATGTGGTGGCACTCCTCGATCTCGGGGATCACGGCGAAGGCGGCCGTCAGGTCGTTGGACGTCGTGCCGGGTGCCTGGGTGATCCAGCTGAACGCGAGGATGTCGTAGCCGATCGCCGTCGGGTCGACCTGGGCCGCGTAGCCCCGGATCACGCCCCGCGCCTCGAGCTTCTTGACCCGCTCGTGGGCGGACGGGCCGCTCATCCCGACCTCGGCGCCGAGATCGGCGTACGCCCTCCGGCCATCCCGCTGGAGGACCTCGAGGATTCTCGCGTCATTCTGACTGATACGTTTGGATGATGGCATCAGGTACCTATTCGTCAGGTGGTTCCATTGCTGACTCGCGATCTGTTAGGTATCATGGACCACAGACAACTTGATCGTCGGTCCGTCGCACGTCAGCGGCGGGGTCACCCGATCCGCGGCGATCACGCAGCGGAGGCTCCCATGTTCATCGTTGGACTCGGGTTCCTGGCGCTGTTCTCACTGATCAGCATCCTGCTGGGCAATGAGGATCCGCGCACCACGGACCCTCGATCCGATTACGCGTTTCTGACGCGCTACGCCCGCTGACTCGGGCTCGATAGCCTAACCCACGAGGTCCCGTTCGCCCGGGACCTCGTTTTTCGTGTTCCGGGAGATGGTTCGAACGTCCTCACCACTCCCCGATGGGTCGCCGCGCGACGGTGGTCAGGCGCCCGGCCGGCAGGTGGGCCTCGAGACAGGTCACACCCGACGGCCCGACGACCGCGTCGTGACGCGTCCCGGCGGGCAGCTCGAGGCGATCGCCCGGCGTGAGGGCGATCGATCGGTCCTCGGCCGGCAGCCCGAACTCGATCGAGCCCCGCTCCACGACGATCACCTTGTCGTAGCCATGGTCGTGAGCCGCATACCGATCACCCGGACCGTTGGACCACGGCGAGGCATCCAGCCCGTCCCGACGCAACCGCTCGGCCACGTCCATCAGGCGACGGCCACGCCGATTGCGCTGCCGACGGCGAACGTGACGATCGCGGCGACCGCGCCGATCGCGACCTGGCGGGCGCCCGAGAACAGGACGCCTCGACCGGTCAGCAGGCTGACGCCGGCGCCGACCCCGAAGAGGACGATGAGGCTGATCACGATGGCCGCGACGAACGCGGTCGCGCCACCGCCGATCAGGTACGGAAGCACCGGCACGGATGCGCCGAGCGCGAACGCGACGAACGACCCGAACGCAGCTCCGAAGGGCGATCCCAGCTCGTCGGGATCGAGCCCCAGCTCCTCGCGGATCAACTGATCCAGGGCATGCTCCGGGTTCTCGAACAGGCGATGGGCGATCGCCTTCGCCTCATCCTCGCGGAACCCCTTCGCCCGGTAGATGGCGGCCATCTCGGCCTCCTCCTCCGCGGGCATCGCCTCCATCTCCGCCCGCTCGAGGGCGATCTGACGCTCGAACAGCTCGCGCTGGCTCTGCATCGAGATGTACTCGCCCGCGGCCATGCTGAACGCTCCCGAGAGAAGGCCGGCGATCCCGGCGAGCAGGATGAAACGGCCCTCCGAGCCGGCCGCAGCCGACGCGCCGGCCACGCCCATGACGAGGGCGAGGTTCGAGACGAGGCCGTCGCTGACCCCGAAGATCACCGCCCGGAGCGTGCCCGACCGGCCGGAACGGTGCCAGCGCTCGCGACCGGCGATGTCCTCGTCGGGCCTG
>DASUPH010000371.1:0-3021 GCA_036276275.1 Candidatus Limnocylindrales bacterium | reverse complement strand
CCCTGCTGCAAGGGAGTCGGCAGGAACGTCAGGAACGCCGACGCACCGATGACGATGAGCGGCGCAGCCTCTCCGATGGCTCGGGCCATGGCGAGAATGATCCCGGTGACGATGCCCGGCGCCGCAGCCGGCAGAACCGAGCCCCGAACCGTCTGCCAGCGGGTCGCCCCGAGGGCGTACGCCCCTTCCCGTTGCGAGTCGGGGACTGCCCGGAGCGCCTCGATCGTGGCGATGATGACGATCGGCATGATCAGCAGGGCGAGCGTCAAGCCCGCGGCAAGCGGCGATCGTCCCAGGCCAAGAGCTCGCACGAAGATCGCCAGCCCGAAGATGCCGTAGATGATCGACGGGACGCCGGCCAGGTTGGCGATGTTCGTCCGAAGCGTCCTCGTGAGGAGCGTGTCGCGGGCGTACTCCTCGAGGTAGATCGCAGCGCCGACACCCAGCGGAAACGAGATCAGCCCGGTGATCAGCCCGATCTCCAGCGAGCCGACGAGGGCCGGCAGGATGCCCGCCGACTCGGCTCGTCGCGAGGGTCCGGCCGTCAGGAACCCGATGTCGAGCCAGGGCACGCCCTTCGTCAGGACGTCGACGAGCAGCGCGACGAGGGCGATCAGGAGGATGCCGATGGCCGCGACGCACGCGCCGAGAAAGATCGTCCCGGTCAGCTTCCGTCGGGCGACCCGCGGATCGAATCGCGAGTTCGCGTTCGCTGGCGGGGTCATGACGGCGGTCATACGTACTTGTTCCGATATCGGGCGACGACCCGGTTGCTGATCAGGTTCAGCACGAGCGTCATCGCGAAGAGCACGAGGGCCACCGCGAACAGCGACTTGAACTGGATCGAGTCCTGGGGCGTGTCGCCGCTGGTGATCTGGGCGATGAAGGTCGCCATCGTCCCGCCCTGCTTGAGCGGATCGACGGTCAGCTGTGGATTGAAGCCGTTGGCCACCGCGACAGCCATCGTCTCGCCGATCGCCCGGGACATCGCGAGGATGATCGACGCCATCACCCCGGACAGCGCAGCAGGAAAGACGACTCGCCGGACGACCTCGAAGCGGGTGGCACCCATTGCGAATGCGCCCTCGCGGAGCCCGCGCGGGACCGCGCGCAGCGCATCCTCCGAAAGCGACCCGATGAGTGGCGTGATCAGCAAGCCGACGACGATCCCGGCGGACAGGATGTTGAATGTGCCGACGGCCGAGAAGAGCGGCTTCAGGACCACCGGCGTCACGAAGTTGAGGGCGAAGAAGCCGAGGACGATCGTCGGGATGCCCGCGATCGTCTCGAGGATCGGCTTGATGACGTTCCGCACCCGGAGGCTTGCATATTCGGCGAGGTAGACCGCCGCGAGAAGACCGAGGGGAACAGCCACGATCAGCGCGATGATGGCGACCTCGAGCGTCGAGATGACCATGGGGATCACGCCGAACCGGAACGGCAGGATCGACGCCGACCAGACGGTCCCGGTCAGGAAGTCGATCGGGTTGACGAGGGCAAAGAACTCGACCGCCTCGGCGAGCAGCACGATCACGATTCCGATCGTGGTCAGGACGCCGACGCTGGCGGCCACGAGGAGCAGGCCTTCGATGACCCGCTCGGACGTCGGTCGTCGTCTGGTCAGCGGGCGAGCTGCGGCGGACATTTCAGGTGCACCCTACCCGGAAGTGGGGAGACGCACCGGCCCGATTCCGAGCTTCGGGCCGATGCGTCGAGAGGAGGAGGAGAGCTACTTCAGGGCGGCGGCCAGATCCGTCTTCGACTTGCCGAGCACCTCGGGCAGCGCCTCGATATATCCGGTCTCGTCGACGTAGGTGTTCACGTTGTCCAGGTAGTACTGGACGAAGGCCGCGAACTCCGGTCGGGCGAGGGCCGCCTTCGACGGGTAGATGAACAGCGGTCGCGCCAGCGGCTTGTACTTGCCGCCGTTGACGTTCTCCGCCGACGGCTCGATGCACCCGTTGCCGCTGTCGACTGCGACGGCCTTGATCTTGTCGAGGTTCTCCTCGAGATAGGCGAACCCGAAGTAACCGAGTGCGTCCTTGTCACCGGCGACGCCCGTCACGAGGGCGTTGTCATCCTCCGACGGCGTGTAGTCGGAGCGGCTCTGCTTGGCCTTGCCGTTGATGACCTCGGTGAAGTAGTCGAACGTGCCCGAGTCAGGGCCCGGGCCGAAGAGCTTGATCGGCTCGGCCGGGAATGACGGGTCGACGTCCGACCAGTTCTTGACCGTGCTGCCCTGGTCCCACATCTTCTTGAGCTGGGCCGTGGTCAGGCACGTCGCCCAGGTGTTGTCCTTGTTGACCACGACGGACAGGGCGTCGGTGGCGATCCCGAGCTCGAGGTACTCGATGCTCTTCGCCTTGCAGGCGACGCCTTCGCCCGCGTCGTCGGCCTTGATCGGCCGCGAGGCGTCGTTCATGTCCGTCTCGCCGTTGCAGAACTTCTTGAACCCGCCGCCGGTGCCGGCAAACGCCACGGTCACCTTGACGCCCAGGTTCGCCTTCTGGAATTCCTCGGCAACGGCCTCGGTGATCGGGTAGACGGTGCTCGAGCCGTCGATATTGACGCTACCGGTGAGTGGCGCCGACGACGTGACCGGCGTCGATGCCGCCGGAACCGACGCCCCGGCCGTTCCGCCGCCGCTCGGTGCCTGGGTCGCGCCGCCGCTGCAGGCCGTCGCGCCGATCGCGACGAGGACGCCGAGGGCGGCCAGGCGCTTGCCGGCAGATGTGCTCACGTGCAATGTCTCCTCCTTGGCGCATTGCCTGCGCCTTGGCCTCGATGGCGCAGTCCCTGCGCCGGACGTGGCCGAACGTTCGGCCGTGCGGTCTGTTCCGGGACAACCGTTGCCGGGCGTGGTGAACGGCCATTTCGTCGGGGGTTAACGAGGCGTTAACAGGCGGACGCACGCGACCGGCCCGGCGCTGATGGACAATGCACGCGGGGCACCAGAGGAGGAACGCGATGGCCGACGAAACGACGACGGGGTCGACAGGACCGGGATCGGGCTCGACGCCG
>DASUPH010000370.1:0-2601 GCA_036276275.1 Candidatus Limnocylindrales bacterium | reverse complement strand
CCGAGACCAGGCCATACAAGCGGCCGTGGGCGAGCGTCCGGCGGATCGTCAGCAGGCTGATCGGGCCGACGGCCGCGGCCACGGTGAAGCCGACGGCGAGACCGCGGGCGAAGAACGTGAGATCCATCGCGGTGAACCTTCCTGCTGGAGCCGCCGGCGGGGTCGGGGTGCGCGGGTCACGAACGGGTCATGAAAAGGCCCCCGGCCGAGCCGAGGGCGGTGGTTGATCGGTCGCACCCGATCCGGGCGCGCGTCGTCAGGCCAGTCCAACCCTCGTGGAGGGCTGCTGCTGGCCGCGAGTCGCGTGGCGCGAAGGAGTCGAGTGCACGGGCGGACTGTGGCGCGCCGTCGCGTGCCTGTCAATGGCCGGGGACGCATGCCGCAGGCTGACGTGCAACAGGACCGATAGACGCCTCCCGGACCGCGAGGTCTCGTCAATCCGCGTGCGGCGTCATGCTGCGCGGATGACTGAGGATCGGTCGGAGCTTCGCGTGCTCGTCGATCGGCTCGAGGAGCTGGCGACCCGGCGTCTCGCCATGGCGCCTGCCGGCGCGTCGCCGACGACTCGCGCGACCCAGTTGCGGGATCACGTCGGGGGTCACCTCCGCGTTCGCGCCGACAGCCTCGACGCGCCCCTCCTGGTGCTCCTCCTCGGCCCGACGGGCGCCGGCAAGAGCACGCTGTTCAACACGGTCGCCGGGCGCCCGGCGAGCCCGACCGGCGTCCTTCGCCCCACCACCCGCGTCGCCGTCGTGCTTGCCCATCCGGACGACCAGGCGGCGATCCGGGCCGGGGCGCTGGCCGGGATCGCGGCCGACCGCGTCCGGCTGATCGGCGACGCGTCGGTGGCGCCGGGTCTCGCCCTCGTCGACGCCCCGGACATCGACTCCATCGAGCACGCGAATCGCGAGCTGGCCGACCGGCTCGTCGAGGCGGCCGATCTCGCGATCTTCGTGACGACGGCGACACGCTACGCCGACCGCGTGCCGTGGGCCGTCCTCGGCCGGGTCCGGGAGCGGGGACTGCCGCTGGTCGTCGTCGTCAATCGCCTGCCAGCCACCTCGACCGATCGCGACGATGTCCTCGGCGACGTCCGGCGCCTGTTCGCCGAGGCGGGCTTCGATGCCGGCCTTGAGGTCGTCGGGGTCGGGGAGGGGAGCCTCGGCCCGGACGGCGAGTCCCTGGAGCCGGGCGCCGTCCGCTCGATCACCGCTCGTATCGCGGACCTGCGTGGCGATCGGGACGCCCGCCGCCGGCTCGCGGCCCAGGCCCTGGCCGGCTCGCTGGCCGGCATCGCGCCGCTCGTCGATCGGATCGCCGACGACGTCGCCCACGAGGCGATCGATGCGGCCGCCCTCCGGCGCCGGGCCGGCGAGGCGTTCGACGCAGAGCTCGATGCGCTTCGCGAGGAGCTCCGTCACGGTCGCTTCCTGCGCGACGAGGCGCTCCGCCACTGGCAGAGCTACGTCGGTGCCGACGACATCACCCGGATCTTCTCGAAGGGGATCGGCGCAGTTCGCGGCGCGATCGCCTCGATCTTCCGACCGTCGACCGCCCCGGTCGCGGAGGTCCGCGAGGCGACGACCGACGATCTTGTCGCGGTCGCCCAGAGCCACGCCGCCGAGGCGGCCCGCCGGACGGCGACGGCCTGGGCCGATGAGCCGCGGGTTGCGACCGCGGTCGGCGACCGACCGGACCTGTGGACGGTGTCGGCGGACTTCGATCGCCGGCTGCGCGAGCGGCTCGACGACTGGATCGCCTCGATCGGCGCGGACATCGCGGAGACCGGCGCGGGCAAGCGGCGTCTTGCCCGCGGCGCGTCCGTCGGCGTCAACGCGATCGGGGTCGGCGTGATGCTGGCGACGTTCATCCACACGGCCGGCCTGACGGGCACCGAGGTCGGGATCGCGGCGGGGACCGCGTTCCTGAACCAGAAGCTCCTGGGTGCCCTGTTCGGCGAGGCCGCGATGGTCGAGCTGATCGCGCGGGCGCGGGCCCGCCTGGAGGCGTCCCTCGCGGCGACGTTCGCCGAAGAGCGGGTCCGGTTCGAGGCGCTGGTCCCCGAACCAGCCGACCTCGAGACGCTCGGCGACGATCTCCGCCGCGCGGCGGCGGACGCGCGGGCCGCGATCGCCGCCGACGCGGGTGTGCCAGAAGCGGCGACCTCATCGATCGCCGGATCGTGAACGTCGCCGAGCCCCCGAAAGCGGCGGACCCGTCGGCCGCACCGATCGGCCTCGACCCGTGTCTCGCCCGTCTCGACGCCGCGATCGAGGCCGCCCGGGCCCTCGGCATCCCGACCGACGATGCCGACGCCGTCCGATCTGACGCGGCCGCCCGCCTCGGCTTCCCGTCGGATGCCTACGTCCTTGCCCTCGTCGGCGGGACCGGGGTCGGCAAGTCGAGCCTCCTCAACGCGATGGCCGGCGCCGACGTCAGTCCCGCCTCCGTCATCCGCCCGACGACGGCCCGGCCCGTCGCCTGGCTGTCGGAGTCGTCCGCCGCGGAGCTCGGCGAGCTGCTCGCCTGGCTGGGCGTCGCGTCCGAGGACACCCACGAGACGGCGTCGACCGGACTCGGCGCCGTCGCGATCCTCGACCT
>DASUPH010000369.1:0-2824 GCA_036276275.1 Candidatus Limnocylindrales bacterium | reverse complement strand
CTGCTCACTCTCACCGAAGCCCGGGACGGGCTGCCAGCCGGGCACACGATCTGGAGGCAGCCATGAGCCGCGCTGCCTTGTCAGGACGCGGCTTTCCGAATGGGAGATGTCCGGCCATCGCCCCTTAGCCGGGCCGCAGGTCCTTGACCGCCTCGGCGAACAGGCCGTTGAGGATCCGCGACGTCGACGGGAAGGCGTGGATCGTGTCGGCCAGGACCTCCACCGGAACGCGGGCCCGGATCGCGAGGACGCACTCGTGGATCGCCGCCGAGGCGTCCGGGCAGGCCATCGCCGCGCCGACCATCTGGCGGGTCGCTCGATCGAACGTCACCGTGACATGGCCGAGATCCGCCTCGACGGCGTAACCCTTCGACGACGTCGCGAAGTCGGCCACGAACTCGACGGCGTCGAGGCCGGCGGCCTTCGCCTCGTCGAGGGTCAACCCGACCGAGGCCGCCTCGGGCTCGGTGTACGTCGCCCGCGGCAACGCCCGGTAGTCCGGCTTCACGTCGTGACCGAGGGCCATCCGGACGGCGACCTCGCCCTGGTAGTGGGCCTGGTGGGTATGGAGCTCCGGGCCGGCCGGGTCGCCGATGACCCACAGGCCGTCGGCGACGCGCAGCCGGCCGTCGCGGGGGAAGGCGGTCCGGCCGCTCGTGTCGAGGCCGTAGTGCTCGAGCCCGAGGTCGTCGAGGGGGAACGACCGCCCCACGGCCAGCAGGATCGCATCACCCTCGACGGTCGAGCCGTCGTCGAGATCCACGACATCGGCCCCGCCGGCGCCGGCCCCACCGCGGGCGCCCGTCGCCCGCACGCCGAGCCGGACGTGGACCCCGTCGCGACGGAGGAGCTTCGCGACGGTCTCGGAGTTGCGCGGATGCTCGGTCGGCATCAGCCGGACACCGGATTGGACGATCGTCGTCGGGACGCCGAACCGGGCGTAAACCTGGGACAGCTCGCAGCCGGTCGGGCCGCCACCGAGGACGATGAGGCTCTTCGGCAGCTCCCGTGCAAGCGTTGCCTCACGGTTCGTCCAGACCCGAACCCCATCGAGCCCGGGCAGCGGCGGCGTTTTCGAGGTCGAGCCGACCGCGACCATCACGTTCCGGGCACCGATCTGGTGGACTTCGTTGTCGTGGCGGATTTCGACCCGGCCGCGACCGCCGATCCGGGCGGTGCCGCGGTAGCAGAAGGCCCCGGCCTCCTCGAGGCGCTCGACATGGGACGTGTCGTCGGGCTCCTCGGCGTCGCGGGGCCGATTGATCATGAAGTCGCGCCGGTCCGACGCGCGCGTCCAGGGATGCGCGGCCGGATTGGCGGCGTGCATCGCGGCCGCGTGGAGGAGCGACTTCGAAGGCAGGCAGCCGATGTGCGGGCAGCTGCCGCCGAACCAGAGTCGATCGACGATCGCGACCGACGCGTCGAGGGCTCGCGCCTCGTTGGCTGCGGCCTCCCCGGCCGGGCCCGCGCCGATGATCGCGAAGTCGAACGTGTCCATGCCCCGAGGTTACCCCTGGCCGCGCTGGCGGCGCGCTTCGTACAGGAGGACCGCCGCTGCGATCGAGACGTTCAGGCTGTCCGCGACGCCGCCCATCGGGATCGCCACCGGCACGACGCGAGGATCCCCCCAGGCGGTGCTCAGGCCGCCGGCTTCGCTGCCGAGGACGATCGCGAGGGGGCCGCGAAGGTCGATCTCCGTGTAGGCGGCCGGCGCGTCCACCCGGGCGGCGATCGGCCGGATCCCGCGTTCGACCAGCCACGCGATCGTGGCCGCGGTCGACGCCGCGACGACGGGCAGCGCGAAGATCGTCCCGAGGGATGCCCGGATCGCGTTCGGGTTGAACAGATCCGTCCGGGGGTCGGCCGCGATCACTGCCGACGCCCCTGCCCCGTCGGCGGTCCGGATGACCGCCCCGAGGTTGCCGGGCTTCTCGATCCCCTCGGCGACGACCACGAGGGGATCCGCCGGCAGGGCGAGGTCGCCGAGCTCGCCCACGGGCGTCAAGACGACCGCCACGACGCCGTCCGAGCGCTGGCCGAACGCCACCCGGGCGAGGACCGCGGGGCTCACCTCCAGCGTCGTCGGCCGATGGCGGAGCCGATCTGCGGCGGCGTGGCCGTCCGGCGAACGGAGCAGCTCCGGGGCCACGAACGCCTGCTCGACCCGGACGCCGGCATCGAGGGCGCGGAGGATCTCACGCGCCCCGTCGACGATCGTGAGCCCCGTCAGGTCGCGCTCGGCTCGATCCCGGAGGCGGACCGCGGCCTTGACCCGCGGGTTCGTGAGGCTCGTGATCGGCGGCGCGGTCATCGCCGAATCATGCGGGCTGCGACGCCGAGCGGCAGGACGGCGCCGCTGGTCGCCCGGAGCTCCAGTACGTCTGCCTCCAGCTCGGCCGGTACCCCGAACGTGACCTCCAGCGCGGCCGCGAGATCGCCGGCGGCCAGCGCGGCCGTGTGGGCGGTGAGAAGGACGAAGGCGTCCGGGTCGGCGACGGCCGCGCAGGCCGCAAGCAGATCCGGGAGGGCGTCGTCGAGCTCCCACCGCGTCCCGGCAGGTCCGTGCCCGAAGGTCGGCGGGTCCAACACGATCCCGCCGTAGCGCCGGCCGCGTCGCGCCTCACGTCGGACGAAGGCGAGGGCGTCGTCGACGATCCAGCGAACCGGACGATCGGCCAGCCCCGATAGGTCCGCGTTGCGGCGTGCCCACGTGACGGCGGGACGCGAGGCGTCGACGTGGGTCACCCGTGCGCCTGAGGCCGCCAGGGCCAGCGTCGTCGCGCCGGAATACGCGAACAGGTGCAGCACCTCCCGGCCAGGTCGG
>DASUPH010000368.1:0-9372 GCA_036276275.1 Candidatus Limnocylindrales bacterium | reverse complement strand
CGAGCCGGTCCTGTTGCGGGCTCGCGAGGCGCGCCTCCTCGGCCGGCGGCCGGGAACGCCGGCCCTCCTGATCGAAGGCATCGCCTTCACTGACCGCGGCATCCCGGTCGAGTTCGCCCGGAGCTTTGTCCGTGGCGACCGGACTCGCTACTACATCGAAAGGGTCGTCGTCCGTTCGAGCTGGCAATCCGAACCCGGCCGCGGCGATGAGGAGCGCCCGGCGACCAGCCGTTCCCGATCGAGTTCACCGGTGTCCTATACGACTCCAAGCGGCTGAGAACAGCCACCAGCGGAAGACCAGGAGGAGGAGCAATGCACGCGCGTCTGTCCCGTCCCGGCGTCTTCATCGCGACGTTTGCCCTGTTGGTGAGCGCCTGCGGTGGGTCGACCACCACGCCGTCCCCGAGCGGTCCTGTCGCAAGCAATCCACCGCCGTCCGTTGCGCCACCATCCGTGGGTCCGGCGACCGTCCCGCCCGGCGGCCCGGTCGAGATCCGCTGGTATTGCTGCCTCGGCGGCGGTGAGGCTCCCGAGCAGAAGACCGTCGAGGACAAGGTCGTCAAGGACTTCAACGCCTCCCACGCGAACATCCACGTGACCTTCGAGGTCGTGACCTACGACCAGGCCAACGGCCAGCTCACGACCGAGATCCAGGGCGGCAACGGTCCGGACGTCGTCGGGCCGGTCGGCATCGGCGGCGCGAACGCCTTCCCGGGCCAGTGGCTCGACCTGGCGCCGCTCATCGCCAAGACGAACTACGACCTGTCCGGCTTCCCGGCGAACGTCGTCGAGATCTACAAGCTCGCCGAGGGCCAGGTCGGCATTCCCTTCGCGATCTACCCCTCGGCCCTGTTCTACAAGAAGGGCATGTTCGAGGAGGCCGGCCTGAAGGAGCCGCCGCACAAGTACGGCGACCAGTACGAGCTCAACGGGACGATGGTCGACTGGAACTACGACACGGCCCGCGAGGTCGCGAAGAAGCTGACCGTCGACACCGGCAACAAGGACGCCACCCAGGCCGGGTTCGATCCCAAGAAGATCGCCCAGTGGGGCCTCGAGATGCAGCGCGATGACCTGCGCGGCCTGGGCGCCTACTTCGGTCCCGGATCCCTCGCCTCCGGTGGCGGCAAGACTGTCGCGATCCCGGATGCGTGGAAGGCCGCCTGGAAGTATTACTACGACTCGATCTGGAAGGACCACCTCAGCCTCACCGGACCGCAGTTCGAGAGCAAGGACATCAACCCCAAGGACTATCCGTTCTTCAACGCCCACACGGCCATGAGTGAGAACTTCCTCTGGTCGACCTACGGCGTCGGGGACGCCGGCGACGATTGGGACCTCGCCGCGATTCCCTCCTACAACGGGACAGCCACCGCGGCGTTCAACGCCGATACCTTCCGGATCCTGAAGGGCTCGAAGCATCCAGAGGAGGCGTTCACGTTCCTCACCTATCTCCTGAACGACGCGTCGGCCGATCTGCTGACGGCCTACGGTGGGTTCCCGGCCCGGACGGCCGATCAGGCGACAGGAATCGCGGCGCTTCAGGCACAGTTCAAGAACACCGTCGACTGGCAGGTCGCGGTCGATGGGATCGAGCACGCGGACAAGCCCAACTTCGAAGACCCCATGCCCGCCTACAGCGAGAGCCTCGGCCTGGTCGGAGCAGGCGGCAAGTACCTCACCAGGTGGGGCAATACCGCCGGCCTCGACATGGACAAGGAATTCCAGTCTCTCCAGACCGAGTTGCAGGCCATCTGGGACAAGGCGCCCTAGGGACCTGCTCCGCCAACCCCCGCACCAACCCTCCGCCCGCCGTTTCGGCGGGCGGAGGACAACACGAGGAGAACGATTGGCAGCGGTCCCCGTCCAGCCGGTGATCCCGCCACGCATCGACCGGCGCGGCTGGTTCCGACGCCCGTCGCTCGGCAAGTCTGCCCTCGCCCGGAATGAGGCCCGCTGGGGCCTCATCTTCCTGTCGCCATGGCTGTTCGGATTCCTGGCCTTCACCTTCTTCCCGATCATCGCCTCGCTGATCTTCAGCGTGACGAACATCAGCCTTGCCCAGGACCAACCGCTGCGCTTCGTCGGCCTCGAGAACTTCCAGCGGATGCTCGCCGACACGCAGACCTGGGAATCGCTCGCCGTGACCTTCCGGTTCGCGGCTTTCAACCTGCCGATCGCGATCGTGATCCCGTTCGTCGTCGCCCTCGTCCTCAACAGCCGCTACCTGCGCGGCGTCGGGATCTTCCGGACGCTGTTCTTCATGCCGTACGTGATCCCGTTCGTGTCGGGGCTCCTCGCGTGGCAGGGGATGCTCAACCTCGAGACCGGCTGGGTGAACGAGTTCCTGAGGATCATCGGGGTCCAGAACCCACCGAACTGGCTGCAGGACACGACGCTGATCTACCCGAGCCTCGCGTTCATCGGGCTGTGGGGCATCGGCGCCGGGGTCATCGTCAACCTGGCCGGCCTCAAGGGAATCCCCAGCGAGCTGTACGACGCCGCCAAGATCGACGGCGCGGGCTGGTGGGCGGTCCTTCGCAACGTGACCCTGCCGCTGATGTCGCCGGTCATCTTCTACTCGCTGATTCTCGGCATCGTCGACGTCCTCCAGTACTTCCTCGTCCCGCTCGTCCTCTACAACGGGACGGGCGAGCCCGGCGGCTCGACCCTGTTCTTCAACCTCGTCATCTACAAGCAGGCGTTCAATTTCCAGAACTTCTCGTACGGAGCGACCCTCGCCTGGATGCTCTTCGGGATCACATTGGCGATCACCCTGGTGGTCTTCCGGACGTCGCGCCGTTGGGTCTACTACGCCGGGGAGCGCTGACCGATGGCCGTCGCCAGTCAGGTCGCGGCCCCGAGCGTGGTCCCGAGGCCGCGCCGCTTCAAGCCGAAGGAGGCGGGCAAGTCCTTCCTGTTCACGTTCATCGTGGTGGTCGTTCTTGCGGCGTTCCTCTCACCCCTGCTCCGTTCGGTGTTCGTCTCGCTCAAGACCCCCGAACAGGTCGGCCAGCTCGATGCCCCGCCGTACCCCGCGGCCCTCGCCACGTTCGGGTACCAGGGCAAGACCTACGACGTGTACGACGTTCCGATCGACGGCGTCACGAAGTCCCTCGCCCTCATCACGAAGGGCCGCGAATCGAGCAAGTTCGTCGACCCGGCCAACGCGGCGGCCGGTCTGATCACGTGGCCCGGCTCATGGCGGAGCCTGAGCCGTGCCTGGTCGTTCTCACCGCAGTGGTCGAACTACGCCACCGTCTGGGACCAGATCGACTTCCCCCGACTCCTCTTCAACACGATCGCGATCGCGCTGATCGGGATGGTCGGGACCGTCCTCTCGTGCACCCTCGTCGCCTATGGCTTCGCCCGGTTCCGGTTCCCCGGCCGGAGCCTCCTGTTCACGATCCTGATCGCGACGATCTTCCTGCCGTACGCCGTGACGATCATCCCGACGTACACGGTCTTCCTGAAGCTTGGCTGGGTCGGGACCTGGCTGCCGCTCCTCGTCCCGACCTTCTTCGCCAACGCCTACGACGTGTTCCTCCTGCGCCAGTACCTGATGACGATTCCCCGCGAGATGGACGAGGCGGCGGCGATCGACGGGGCCGGTCCGTTCCGGACGCTCATCTCGGTGATCGTTCCACAGGCCTGGCCGGTGATCATCGCCGTGTCGATCTTCCATATCGTCTACGCCTGGAACGACTTCTTCGCCCCGCTGATCTACCTCTCGACGAAGCCGGACCTCCAGCCGCTGGCGCTCGGGCTGGCCCACTTCAACACGCTCCACTACCGCAACCAGGCGTTCATCCAGGCCGGGACCCTGATGACGATGATCATTCCGATCGTGATCTTCCTGGTCTTCCAGCGCTTCTTCACCCGGGGCATCGTGATCAGCGGGGTCGAGAAGTAGCAGCCGTGGGGGACATGGACGGCGGCATCCGGATCGCACTGACCTTCGACGCCGAGCACCCCGATCGGCCCCACCGGCCGGGGATCGGCGAGGGGATCCTCGACGTCCTCGCCGGTCGCGGGGTCGTGTCGACGTGGTTCCTCCAGGGACGCTGGGTGGAGGCCCAGCCCGATCTCGCCCGGCGGGTCGCAAGCGACGGCCATCTTGTCGGCAATCACAGCTTCTACCACGCTCGCCTGCCCCTTCTGACCGACCTGGGCATCGCCACCGACGTCAAGGCGGCCGAGCGCGTGATCCAGGACGTCGTCGGCGTGGACCCTCGACCCTGGTTCCGCTGCCCGTTCTCCGCCGGCTCCGACGACGAACGAGTGCTCGGGATCCTCGACCGGCTCGGTTACCGCGACATCGGCCAGGACGTGGTCCTCGAGGACTGGGTGCCCAGACGGAACGGCCCGACGCTCACGGCCGATGCGTTGCGCAAGACATCGACGACCGACGATCCGGCCGTCGTCCTCCTCCACGCCTGGCCGCCCGGCACGCTCGATGCGCTGCCGGGCATCATCGACGGCCTGCGGGCGCGCGGATGCCGGTTCGTCCGGATCGACGAGCTCGAGCGGTTCGGCGCGGGGCCCTCGTGGCCCGTACCGGTGGCGTCGGGATCGGCGGTCGACGGATGAGCGCGTCACGCCACCCGAAGGATCCGCCGATCCTGGCGGTCGACGGCGGCAACTCCAAGGCGGATGTCGCGTTCGTCGCGACCGACGGGCGTCTGCTCGCGGCCGTGCGCGGCCCGACGATCTCGCACCAGGCCGTTCCGCTCGCCGAGGGGGTCCGCCGCCTGACGGAGCTCGTCGACGCCGCCCGAGCCGCAGCTTCGATCCGTGGCCAGCCCGGCCAGGCCGTCTACTGCCTCGCCGGCGCCGACTACCCGTCCGACATCCGGCTGCTGCGAACCGCCTTCCAGGGAGCCGTGCCGACCCCCGAAATCCTGGTCCTCAACGACACCTTCGCCGCCCTGAGGGCCGGCACCACGCGACCGTGGGGGATCGCGCTGATCTGCGGCCAGGGCATCAACGGCGCCGCCGTCGCTCCGGACGGTCGCCGTGTCCGCTTCGCCGGCGTCGGCGACATCTCCGGCGACTGGGGCGGCGGGACGTCGCTGGGCCAGGACGGGCTCGGCGCGGCGGTCCGGGCTCGCGACGGGCGTGGCCCGCGGACGGCGCTCGAGCGAACCATCCCCGCTGCCGTCGGACTGACCCGACCGGAGGCGGTGACCCGCGCCTTCTATGACGGACGCCTCGCCCAGGCCCGGATCGGCGACCTGGCACCGGTCGTCTTCGCGACAGCCGTGGCCGGCGATCCGGTGGCGCGGGCGATCGTCGACCATCTGGCCGACGAGCTGGCCGGAATGGCCCTGGCCCTCGCTCGTCGCACGGGCCTGATCCGCGGCGATCCGGAGGTCGTCCTGGCCGGCGGGATCTTCAAGACCGACGACGCGGCGTTCCACTCCGGCCTCGCCGAGCGGATCCACGCCGCGATTCCGACGGCCCGGATCGTCCGTCTCGCAGCGCGTCCTGTGCTCGGCGCCGCCCTGATCGGCCTGGATCGGCTCAACGGCGGCCTGCGCGATCCCGCGATCCAGACGCGGCTCCGCGCCGCGATCGAGGGCTGGAGCGCCACAGCGCGGGTTGTCACGCCGTCGTAGCCTTGCCGCCCCAGTCGCGATCCTGCATCGCACGGTCTCGGGTGACATCCTTCCACCGACACCCCATCGCCCGGAGCACCACGTGTACGACGCCCCTCCTGCGGATCGCGGACCGGTCCGCGCGGCGCCCCAACGAACCTCTCCGTCCGCCGCCGGCTGGATGGCCCTCGCGATCTGGGTCGTCTTCGCGGTCCTCGCCCTCTTCCTCGCCGTCGGATCCGTCAGCGCGTTCTCGCGCCTGACCGAGGGTTTGCCGCCGGTCAGTGGCTTCGACCAGATCGGCTTCACCGAACAGTCGGTCATCCTCGACCGGACGGGCACGGTCGAGCTCGCCCGATTCGGCGGAGAGAAGCGGGAGATCGTCGAGTTCAAGGACATTCCGCCGATCGTCATCGACGCTCAGACGGCGGTCGAGGACAAGACGTTCTGGGAGAACTCGGGCTTCGATCCCGTCGCGATCTTCGCCGCCGGCCTCGACAGCCTCCGCGGCAACAGCCGTGGCGCCTCGACGATCACCCAGCAGCTCGTCCGCCAGCGACTGCTGCCGGACGACCTCGTCCAGGACCCCCATCGGACGGTCGAGAGGAAGCTCAAGGAGATCATCCAGTCGATCCGCCTGACGGAGGCGTATCCGGGGCTCCCCGGCAAGCAGAAGATCATCGCCGCCTATCTCAACCAGAACTACTACGGCAACCAGGCGTACGGGGTGAAGGCGGCGGCCAAGTCGTACTTCGGGGTCGAGCTCGACAAGCTGACCCTGGCCCAGGCGGCGATTCTGGCGGGGATGGCGAAGTCGCCGTCGAACTACGATCTGGTCAAGAACGCCGAGGGCCAGTGCGACAAGCCGAACCCCGATGACCCCGAGAAGTGCGACGGCACGACGACGCTCCTCGTTCCCGACGACAGCCCGATCGTCCAGCGCCGTAACCAGATCCTCGATCTGCTCGCCGGCGGCCGGACGACGCTCTCCAAGGATCAATATGGCGCGGCCGACTTCGAGCGGGCAAAGTCGGAGGAGGTCGTCGTCGTCCCCCAGGCGACGCCACGCTGGATCGCGCCCCACTTCGTCTGGGCCGTCCAGCAGGAGCTCGCCGACAAGCTCTGCGGCCCGGACGTGCCGACCTGCGACCTGCTGACCGCGGGCGGACTCCGGATCACCACCACCCTCGACGCGGGTCTCCAGAAGATCGCCGAGAAATGGGTCAGGGCGGCGACGGACGTCCCGAACGCGAAGAACCCGGCGACGGTCGCCCGGAAGCTCGGCGTCCCGTACGAGCAGTGGATGAAGAACCTGAAGGGCAAGGACCTCAACAACGGCGCCCTCGTCGCCTACGACTACCAGACCGGCCAGCTCATCGCCTACGTCGGCAGCGCCAACTACTACGCCGCCAAGAGCACGAAGCAGTTCCAGGCGAAGTACGACGTCGTCGGCAGCGGCTTCCGCCAGCCAGGGTCCGCGTTCAAGCCGTTCAACTACCTGACGGGGATCGACGACAAGAGCATCACCGCCGCGTCGATGCTCATGGACACCGCGACCGACTTCGGTGGCAAGTACACGCCGTCGGACGCGGACAGCTTCGAACGCGGCCCGGTCCGCGTCAGGACGGCGCTCCAGTTCTCGCTCAACATCCCGTCGGTCAAGACGGCCCAGATCAACGACGTCCAGCACGTGTTCTCGCGGGCCCGCGACTTCGGCATGGTCTTCGCGACCGACCAGACGAACGCCGGACTGTCGATCGCGCTCGGCGTCCAGGAGGTCCGCCCCGTCGACCTGGTGACGGCCTACGGCACGCTCGCGAATGGCGGGAAGAAGGTCGGCCACACCACGATCCTGTCAGTCAAGAACCAGGCGGGCGGGGACGCGATCCCGGCCCCGACGGAGCCGAAGGGCGACCAGGTCGCGACCCCGCAGGCCGCGTTCATCGTGACCGACATCCTGGCCGGCAACACGAACCCGAAGGTCAACCCCTTCTGGGGCAAGTTCCAGCTGATCGGCCCGGGCAAGGAACGGCGACCGGCGACGCTCAAGACCGGCACGAACAACGACGCCAAGGACCTCAACGCCTACGGCTTCATCGCCCCCCCGACCGAAAAGGGCCGGACCGACGGCGAGTACGCCCTCGCGGTCGGCGTGTGGAACGGCAACAGCGACAACAGCCTGATCTCGCCGAACCGGCCCGTGTTCTCGATCGACGTGACCACCTTCATCTGGCAGGGCTTCTTCGACGAGGCATCGAAGAAGTGGGCGGTCAACGACTTCCAGGTGCCCGACGGTCTCGCGAAGGCGAAGGTCGATCCCTTCACCGGCCTCCAGCCGACGGCCGGCAAGACGTCGATCGAGGAATGGTTCATCCCCGGCACGGAACCGAAGACCGGCGTGCCCGAGGGGATGTGCGGCGAGGCCGTGCTCGACCAGCCCGGGATCTACGAGGGACGGTTCGCGAACTGGAAGGCGGCCGACCTCGACTGGCTGGCTCGAGCCAGGAAGGGCCCGGGCACGGCCGGTGGCGTCAATCGCACGCGGACCGCCTACTTCTACAGCAACCAGTTCCAGCCATACGGGCGGTCGTGGGGTGCTCTCGTGGAAGGCCACGGTTGCGCGGCCCCCAGCCCGATGCTGACCTGCTATCCGGTACCGACGGCGGACGCGAGCGGGGTCGTGCCCTCGTTCGTCGTGCCGACGCCGGACCCGTCGGCGTCGGTCGACGTCATCTACGAGCCGTGCCCGACCGAGGTCCCCTCGGCGCCGCCGAGCGTGGAGCCATCGGCCGAGCCGACGCCAGCGCCGACCGCCACACTGCCGCCGACGCCTGCTCCGACCGCGACGCCCGCCCCGACGGCGACGCCGGCGACGCCGGCCCCGTCCGCCGCGGCGGCATCCGGGGCGGCTCCGGCAGGGAGCACCTCGCCCTGACGGACGCGCCTGTCGGGCGCGGCGCCGCGTTGCGGCGCGGCGCGACGCGGACAGGCGTCCCGTTCGCGGCCCGATCGGCGGTAGGATCGGCCGATGGCCAGCGTGGACGGCGGCCCGGCCGGCCGCCAGATCGATCTCAACGCCGATGTCGGCGAGTCGTTCGGGCCGTGGCCGATGGGCGACGACGAGCGGCTGATCCCGCTCGTCAGCAGCGTCAACATCGCGTGCGGCGCCCACGCCGGCGACCCGGCCACCATCGCCCGCACCGTACGCCTGGCGCTGGCCGGCGGAGCGGCGATCGGCGCCCACCCCGGTTACCCGGATCTCGCCGGGTTCGGGCGCCGCGATCTCGACATGGCCGCGGAGGATCTCGAAGCGTCGCTGATCGCCCAGGTCGGGGCCGTCCTGGCGATCGCCCGCAGCGAGGGCGCAGCGGTCCATCACGTCAAGCCGCACGGGGCCCTCTACAACCGGGCCGCGCGCGATGCCGGCCTCGCGACCACGATCGCGACCGCGATCGCCCGGCTCGACGCCGGGCTCGTCCTCGTCGGGCTGCCGGGGTCGGCGCTGCTCGAGGCCGGCCGAGCTGCCGGTTTGACGGTCCGCGCCGAGGGATTCGCCGATCGAGCGTATGAACCCGAGGGCTCGCTTCGCGACCGGCGGCTGGACGGCGCGATCCTGGGCCCGAAGGCGGCTGCGGACCAGGCCGTATCGATCGCGCGCGACCGGTTCGCGATCGCCGGCGCAGGCCACATTCCGGTCGAGGTCGACACGATCTGCCTCCACGGCGACGGGCCGGACGCGGTCGCGACGGCGGTCGCCATCCGGGCGGCGCTGGCC
>DASUPH010000367.1:0-5137 GCA_036276275.1 Candidatus Limnocylindrales bacterium | reverse complement strand
CGCCACACCGCCGACGCCCAGGTACGACTGCTCGACCTTCGGATCGTGCCGCAGGACATCGGCCGCGCCGTCGAGGGTGATGCGGCCCGTCTCCATGACGTACGCCCGATCCGCGACGTCCAGCGCCTGGTGGACGTTCTGCTCGACCAGGAGGATCGTCCGCCCCTGTCGCTTGAGCTCCGCGATCGTCGCGAAAATCCGTTCGACCATGATCGGGGCGAGGCCGAGCGACGGCTCGTCGAGGAGCAGGAGCCGCGGCCGGCTCATCAGCGCCCGGCCGATCGCGAGCATCTGCTGCTCGCCGCCCGAGAGCGTTCCACCGGCCTGGGCCAGCCGCTCCCGAAGCACCGGAAACAGCTCGAGCACCTGGTCGAGGTCGGCAGCGATCTCGGCGGTCGCGGTCCGCGATACGGCGCCCAGCCGGAGGTTCTCCGCGACCGTCAGGCTGCCGAAGATTCGGCGACCCTCCGGGCAATGGGAGATCCCGAGGCCGACGATCCGATCGGTCGAGGCCGCGCTGATCTCGGCCCCCTCGAAGGAGATCGTGCCGTGTGTCGGTCGGAGGAGGCCCGAGATCGTCCGGAGCGTCGTGGTCTTGCCGGCGCCGTTCGAGCCGATGAGCGCGACGAGCTCGCCGGTCTCGACCCGGAGGGACACGCCCTGGAGCGCCCGGATGTTGCCGTAGCGGACGTGGACGTCGGCCAGCTCAAGCACGGCGAGCCTGACCGAGGTACGCGGCGATGACCTCGGGATCGGAGCGGACCGCCGCGGGGTTGCCGTCGGCGATGATCCGGCCGTAGTTCAGAACCTGGATCCGGTCGCACAGGTTCATCACGAGCGGGATGTCGTGGGCAACCAGGATCACGGTGATCCGCTGCTCGTCGCGAATGCGCCGGATCAGGCCCAGCAGCTCCTGGGTCTCGACCGGGTTCATCCCGGCGTTCGGCTCGTCGAGGAGGAGGAGCCGCGGCGCGGTCGCGACCGCGCGGGCGATCTCGAGCCGGCGCTGGTCGCCGTAGGACAGGTGCCGCGCCAGCCGGTCCCGCTGCGCGGCGAGTCCGAACAGCTCGAGGAGGTCAATCGCCCGCTCGGTCAGGTCGCGCTCTCCGGCGCGGAACGCGGGACCGGACAGGAGTGTGCCGACGAGCGATCGCGGCGCATGCGCCTGGAGCCCGACCTTGACGTTGTCGATCACCGGGAGGTCGCCGAACAGCCGGATGTTCTGGAATGTCCGGACGATGCCCAGCCGCGCGATCCGGTAGGCCGGCGAACCGGTGATGTCCCGACCGTCGAAGGTCATCGATCCGGCCGTCGGCCGGAGGAAGCCCGACAGGACGTGGAACAGCGTCGTCTTCCCGGCACCATTCGGCCCGATCACGCCGTGGATCGTGCCCGCAGACAGACGGAGGTCGTAGTCCCTCAGCGCCTGGAGTCCGCGAAACGACTTGGCCAGCCCGCGGACATCGAGGAGGGGATCGGCAGTGCCTGCCGAGGCTGGGTCGCCGGTGGGACTGGCTGCCGGTGGCGGGCTTGTCATCCGTCGGAGGTCGACGGATCATTCCCGAGCACTGGCCCGCTCCTCACCGCGACAGTCTGGTGGTTCGGGCCAAGCGGGGTCAAGCCCGCCGGCGTCCATCCGGTCCGGTGTGGGAGGGGAAGATGATCGACCTGACGGGCCGCGTCGTCCTGATCACCGGTGCGGCCGGCGGCATCGGCTCGGCGACGGCTCGGACGATCGCCGGCGCCGGTGGAAGCGTCCTGGTCCACGACGTCCCGGGGCCGGCTTTGACGGCGCTCGGCGAGGAACTCGGCGATCGCGCCCATTCCCTGCCCGTCGACCTCCGCGACCGCGCCGCGACCCAGCGGTTGTGGCAGGACGCCCTGGCGATCCACGGCCGCGTCGACGTCCTCGTGAACAACGCCGGGATCTACCCGCCGGCGCCGCTTGACCTGTCGCTCGACGACTGGACCGCCGTCTGGGACCTGTCGCTCGGCGTCAACCTGATCGCGCCCGCGATCCTGTGCCGCGAAGCCATCGCGACATACTCAACACAGCCGAGCGGCGGGATCATCATCAATCTGGCGAGCCGCGCCGCATTCCGTGGCGAGGATCCGGAGTTCTGGCACTACGCGGCGGCAAAGGCGGGGGTCGTGGCGATGACGCGGACCATCGCCCGCCAGTACGGCCGCCAGGGCGTCACCGCATTCGCCGTCGCGCCGGGCTACGTCGACACGGCCTTCAACGCACCGTTCGCCGAGAAGTTCGGCGTCGAGGCGGCCGCGCGTGACACCGGTCTCGGCCAGGTCGCGCAGCCCCAGGACGTCGCCAACGTCATCGCCTTCCTCGCCTCCGGCCTGGCCCGCCACGCGACCGGCACGACGATCGACATCAACGGCGCCAGCTACGTTCGTTGAGTAGGGAAGGCCACCCGTCGAGACGGAGAGCGGGCGCCAGGTGCTTGCGTCGGGCGATACCCTGCGGGCGATGGCGATGCTCGACGCGATGGAACCGGCAGCCCTGCGGTCGTCCCTGGAGCGGATCCTCGCCGCCCCCACCGCTGATGGCCTGTGGGCTCTGCAGAAGGTTCTGCTCGTTCATGGTGGTGCCGAGGCGGCTCGAGCGCGTGCAGTGGCGCGAGCGTTCCATTCGTGCCTTCGAACGCTCGAGAGCAAGTCCGCCTCGCGTCGGGCGAGCCGGTGGGGGGCGGCCCTCGGGACCGCGGCAGTCGGTAGCGTCAGCGTCGCCGAGCTGCGCGGCCGCCAGGACGTCGGTCTTGGCGAGCTGCTCGAACGCGCCATTCCGGCGGTCCTGGAGGTCGGTGCTGCGCTGCAATCGGCAGAAGCCTGGGAGATCGAGTCGCGGCTGATCTACGACGAGCACGTATGGTTCCTGTACGAGGAGCTGTGGAACGCCTCGGTGACGGGCCGGCCTGACTTGAGCGACGAAGAGCGGGGCAGTCGGATCGATATCGTCCTCGATCCTCTCCTCGATCCGGCCATCGCCGACTCCGACCGGGCCGCCCTCCTTGTCGACATCTATCGATCGGTCCTGGCGGCGCGCGTGCTGCCGCTGGTCGACGGAACGACTCGGTAGGCGTCTGCGGGACGCCAGGACATTGTTGCGGGGCCATCGTTTCTTCCCCCCGAAACCGGGGAGGGCCGCGGCCTGTCTCATCCACCTGCCGCGCAACGTCTGGAGGTCGTCGCGCGTCCCAGTCCCGCCGGCCGAGCCGACCGCCGCGTGACACATTGGCGTGCACGCGCGAAGATATCGCGCTTGCCAGGGACGAAACTCGGGGCAAGCCGACCGCGTATGAGCATTTGAATGACCGACCTGCCCAACTCCGAGGCCGACCGGGCTGCCAACGCCTCCACACCCGACGGGGAGTCGCCCGCTGGCGACCCCGAGCTCGCAGCGCTCGTCCGGCGCGACGCACCGCCGGACGACGGCGACCCCTCGCTGGCCGCCCTGGTGACCGGCGATGCGACGGCCGGGGCCGGGGTGGAGGCCACCGAGCCCGTCGTCCCTGTCACCTCAGCCGCGGCGGACTCGACCTCGCCCGATCCCGACGAGTCGGCCCCGGTGGCGGCGAATGCCGGCGCAGCCGGATCGGACACCTCGCCGACCTCCGAGCCCGGTGTCGATGCCATGCCGGTCCTGCCCCTCGCGGCCGCCATGACCGACGGCGAGGCCCCGGCACGTCCTCGGCGCCACCGGTCGCTCGCTGTCCGCTTCGGCGTCTCGTTCGTACTCGGCTTCCTGCTCGCCGCCGGCATCGGCGCCGGCGTCCTGTACGCATGGGGTCAGCAGTACGACGGTCGGATCCTGCCCGGCGTTCGCGTCGGCAGCACGGAGCTCGGCGGGCTCACCCGCGAGCAGGCGGAGGCGGAGATCGCGAACGCGTATGGGTCGCTCGCTACCGGGCAGATCATGCTCACCGGCCCGGACGGCCCGATGCCGAACATCAGCTACGCCGACGTCGGCCGCGGCCCCGACATCTCGGCGCTCGTCGATGCGGCCTTCGCGGCAGGCCGCCAGGGCGGGCCCCTCGCGAGCCTCATCGGCGCACCCCGGGCCGCGATCCACGGCGTGACCCTCGACTCCGCCGTCGCCTACGACCGCGCCAAGCTGGCCGCCGAGGTCGAGACCCTCGCGACGACGATCGACCAGACTCCCGCGGACGGGTCCGTGTCGGCCGGCCAAAGCGGGACCTTCAACGTCTCCCCGGCGAAGGACGGCCGCGCCGTCGACAAGGCGGCCCTGCAGACCGCGCTCGACGGGCAGCTCGCGGCGCTCGGTACGTCGGACTCGATCGCGATGGCCGTGCCCGTCGTGAGGTTGCCACCCGCCGTCGCCACCCCCTCGGCCGAGGCGGCGAAGGTGGCCGCGGATCGGATGGCCGCGGATGTGATCGTCGCCCGGGGCGAGGACAGCTGGACGATCGCTCGCACGAGCCTCGCGCCGCTGATCTTGTTCTCGACCGCGGCCGACGGGAGCATCACCCCGGTCTTTGTCGAGTCGCGCCTGGACCCGATCCTCGAGAAGCTGGCCCAGAGCGTCAACCGGAAGGCGCAGGACGCGGGCTTCAGGTTGGCCGGCGGACACGTCGTCGTCACCGGCACCAGCCACGAGGGCCGAACGTTGAACGCTGCCGGCATGAAGGCCGCGATCATCAGCGAGATCCGGGCCCGCCAGGCGGGCGCGGCGGCGTCACGGGTCGCGGCCGTCGTCAAGGCCGTCGACCCCAAGCTGACCACGGCGGCCGCCAAGTCGTTCGCCCCCGAGATGCGGATCATCAACTCGTACCGCGTCTACTACTTCGTCATCGTCAACAATCACTGGGGCGGGAACATCGAAGCGCCGGCCACGAAGATCAACGGCACGGTCGTGCCGGCCGGGGCGGTCTTCGATTTCTGGAAGGTCGTCGGCGACCTGCACAAGCTGCCCGGCGAGGGCCCGGGCAACGCGATCGAGGGCGGGAAGATCACCGTCACCGGCGCGTTCGGCGGCGGCATCTGCACCACCTCCACGACGCTGTTCAACGCGGCGTTCCGGGCAGGCATGGTGCCGCTCGCCCGGCAGAACCACAACGAGTTCATCAACCGGTATCCGCCGGGCCTCGATGCCACCGTGTGG
>DASUPH010000366.1:0-5127 GCA_036276275.1 Candidatus Limnocylindrales bacterium | reverse complement strand
TGCTTCAGCTCGAACTGCATGTCGTGGCGGAGGGCCCGGTCGAGGGCGCCCAGCGGCTCGTCGAGGAGCAGGACGCTCGGGTGGTTCACGAGGGCGCGCGCGAGCGCCACGCGCTGCTGCTGGCCGCCGGACAGCTCCCAGGTCCGTCGCTTGCCGTAGCCGGTCAGACGGACGAGACCCAGCGCCTCGTCGACCCGCCGCTGTTCCTCGGTCCGGCCCACCTTCCGCTGGCGCAGGCCATAGCCAACGTTCTGGGCGACGTCCATGTGGGGGAACAGGGCGTAGTGCTGGAACACCGTGTTGACGTTGCGGTGGTAGGGCGGCACGCCCGCGATCGGGCGTCCGGCGAGCAGGATCTCGCCCTCGGTCGGCTGCTCGAACCCGGCGATCATCCGGAGAGTCGTCGTCTTGCCGCAGCCGGACGGGCCGAGCAGGCTCGTGAACGAGCCACCGGGGATCGCGAGGTCCATCCGGTCCACCGCGACGACCGGTCCGAACCGCTTCGTGACGCCGATCATCTCGACATCCGGATTCGTCGCGCCGGACGTGGCCTGATCCGTCGTCGTCGGAGCCGCTGGACGTCGTTCGGCGAGGCTCCCGGGGACGGTCACGGATCCCTCTCTGCGCAGGGCGCTGGGTTCATTGACCGGGTCGAGTCGTGCGGGGATGCTACAGGGTCGCCCGATGGTATGACGAAGGCCGCGCGATCACCCGTTCGTCGCGGCTGCCGCACCCGAAGGGGACCCGCGGCGACGGGATGCCGGCCGGTGGCCCGCTCGCCGGCCGTAGAATGGGCGGCCATGTACGTGGTCATCCTCGCCGGGGGCGGCGGCACGCGGCTCTGGCCGGTGAGCCGGCCGGACTGCCCGAAGCCATTCCTGCCCCTGCTCGGCGACGAGACGCTCCTCCAGCGGACTGTCAAGCGGGTCGCGCCGCTCGTCGCCGAGGGCGATCTGTTCTGCGTCACGGACCGGCGCTACGGGCAACTCGTCCGGGACCAGGCGCCCGACGTCCGCCTGATCGTCGAGCCGTCGGCGCGGAACACGGCAGCGGCGATCGCGCTCGCGGCGGCGGTCATCGAGAGGCCCGAGGACGAGGTGATGGTCGTCCTTCCGGCCGACCACTGGATCGCGGACGAGGACACCTTCCGCAGCGTCCTGTCGGTCGCTGCGAACCGAATGGCGTGGGGCGCCTTCGACATCGAGACGCCACTCGTCACCCTCGGCATCCGCCCGACGACGCCATCGACCGACTACGGCTATCTCCGGCCCGACACGATGCGCGGCTCGCGACTCGACGGCGTTCCCGCCTACCCGTTGCTCGGCTTCGAGGAGAAGCCGACGGACGCCCGGGCCAAGGAGCTGATCAACATGCCGGGCGTCGCGTGGAACGCGGGCATGTTCGCCTGGCAGCGTGGTGCGATCCAGGCCGCGCTCGAGAAATACACGCCGCTGCCGATGCTCATCGGCCAGGCGACCGGGTCCGAGCTCGCCCTCGCGGGTGCCTACGACCGGATCCAGCCGATCTCGATCGACAAGGCGGTCATGGAGAGCGCGGCCGACGACCGGCGCGTCGTGATGGGCTCGCTCGACGTCGGCTGGAGCGACCTCGGGAGCTGGACCGCCCTGCTGGCCGGCCTCGGCGGAGGCGAGGCGGGTGGAGCCAGCGGTCGGGTCGTCCAGCGGGGCGAGACGATCGAGGTGGGCCCCGACGATCTCGTCGTCCGGCCGGTCGACGGGCGGCTCGTCGTCGAGAGTGGATCCGCCGTCGCCGCCGGGACCGGGGGGACGATCGCGGCCGACGGCGTCTGGGCCCACCTGGCCGGTGCTCGGAGCCTCGCCGCCGAGGTTCACGCCATGCTCGACCGGGTCGCCCGCCAGGAGAACCGGCCATGACCACGATCGCCGAGACGCCAGCTCCGACGACGATCGTCTTCGGAACCGATGGCTGGCGGGCAAAGGTCGCGGACGACTTCACGTTCGAGAACGTCCGGCGCTGTGCCGACGGCGTCGGCCGCTACGTCGTCGAGCGTGGCGAGCAGTCGAAGGGGGTCGTGATCGCCTTCGACCGGCGGTTCGCATCCGAGCACTTCGCGGCGGCCGCGGCGGAGGTCCTCCTCGCCCTCGACATCCCGGTCTTCCTCGCCAACTCGGCGGTGCCGACCCAGATGAGCTCCTACGAGGTCGTCATGCGCGGGGCGGCGGCCGGGATCGTCATCACCGCCTCGCACAACCCCTGGACCGACAATGGCTTCAAGGTCAAGTCGCCGACGGGCGCCGCGGCGGGACCGGAGATCCTGACCGTCCTGGAGGCGGCGATCGCCGCCAACGGCGGCGTGGCGATCGAGCGCCGGCCCCTGGCCGACGCCGAGGCGGCCGGCCTCGTCGAGCGGTTCGATCCGTTCGAGGGGTACGAGCGCTTTGTCCGGCGGACGATCGACCTCGACGAGCTCAAGGCGGCGGACGTCTCGATCCTCGTCGAGCCGCTCTACGGCGCGGGCGCGGGCTGGCTGCCGCGCCTCCTCCGCGACGGCCGGATCCGGGTCACGGAGATCCACGACGAACGCAACCCGTACTTCGGCGGGATCAATCCCGAGCCGATCCGGCCGAACATCGACGAAGCGCTCGGGATCATCGCCGCCGGCGACTACGACCTCGGCCTGCTGCTCGACGGCGACGCCGACCGGGCCGGCGCGGCCGACGAGCGCGGCGTCTTCATCCACCAGCTCCAGGTCACGGGGCTCCTGATGTACCACCTCGCCGAGCACCGCGGCCTCCGCGAGCCGGTCGTCGTGAGCGTCAACAACACCTCGATGGCCGCCCGCCTCGGCGAGCGCTACGGGATCCCGACCCACGAGACCCCGGTCGGGTTCAAGTTCATCGGTCCGCGGATGATCGAGACCGGGGCGATGCTGGGTGCGGAGGAATCGGGTGGCTACGGGTTCGGGATGCATCTCCCCGAGCGGGACGGGATCTACGCGAACCTGATGCTGCTCGAGCTGTTCCTGCGTGAGAAGGCCGCGGGTCGCTGGCCGGTTTCGAAGGCGATCGCCCACTTCCACGAGATCGCCGGACCGTCGTACTACCTGCGGGTGGATGTCCACGTGGAACGGAGCGCCTACGCCGACGTCAAGCGGCGGCTCCTCGTCGATCTCCGCGAGCAGGCACCTGAAACCCTCGCGGGACTGCCGGTCGTCCGGACCGTGGCCCTCGCGACGAACGACGGCTTCAAGTTCTTCCTCGCCGACGGCTCCTGGCTGCTCGTCCGGACCAGCGGCACGGAGCCCCTCGTCCGGGTCTACACGGAGGCAACGTCGCCCCAGATCCGGGATGCGATGCTCGTCGCGGGCGAGCGTCTGGTGCGCGGGTCGTGAGCGAGATCCAGGGGCCGGATGCGGGCATGGGCGTCGCGGCGGGTGCGATCGAGACGCGCCGGGTCGAGAAGCCGTGGGGCCACGAGCTGATCTGGGCCCTGACCGATCGCTACTGCGGCAAGATCCTCGTGATCGAGACCGGTCGCCGGCTGTCGCTCCAGTACCACGAGCAGAAGGACGAATCGATCCTCGTCGTCAGCGGCCGGCTCCGCCTCCATCTCGACGACGACCGGGGAGTGATGACCGTCCGCGAGCTCGACGCCGGTGAGAGTGCTCACGTGGCCGTCGGCCGGCGCCACCGGTACGAGGCGATCGAACGCGTCGAGCTGATCGAGGTCTCGACGCCGGAGCTCGGCGACGTGGTCCGGATCGAGGACGATTTCGGACGCGAAGGAACATCGGCGCCGTAGGGCGCAGAACGGGGTCCACGATCGGCCACCGACACACTCGCGCCCGCTCCGCCCGCTCCGCCGGCCGGCTTCGACTCGCCGTCCTCGTCGGCGTCGCGATCCTCGGTTTCGGGGCTGCATGCGATGCCGCGTCGCCGCCCGGAAGCCCCGCCGCGCCGAGCGGAGCGGCACGTCCTTCCGGTCGGCTCGGGAGTGCCTTCCCGGCGGCGACCGATCTCTCGACCGGGTCGCCACTGCCGTCGCCGTCGGTCGGTCCGACACCGCTCGGCCCGACGCCGGCGCCCGGCCAGACGGGCGGGCCGTCGCCCGATCACGACCCTGCCAAGTTCGGCTTCGCCGCGAAGGGCCTGCGGGGCGAGGTGATGGCGTTCGTGACGACCTCCCAGGTCGACGACGCGCTGCGTGACCTCGACTTCGCGGCGACGTCGACGATCTCGTTCTTCAGCCTCGAGGCGGCGAGCAGTGGCGCGATCCGTCACGACGGCCGGTGGCGGATCTGGAACTCGGC
The DNA here is from genome assembly GCA_036276275.1 of Candidatus Limnocylindrales bacterium. GTDB lineage: Bacteria > Chloroflexota > Limnocylindria > Limnocylindrales > CSP1-4 > CF-46. The sequence goes on along the minus strand of DASUPH010000366.1, from coordinate 836 downwards.
GCCGGTGGATCGGTTGATCGAGGCGGCTCACGCGAGCGGCACGAAGGTCGTGATCTCCCTCGCCCGCTTCTCCTGGTCTGCCGCCCAGCGAAAGGTCTCGACCGCGCTCCTCTCGAGCCCGACGGCGCGCGCCCGCCTGGCGACGGAGTTCGCCGACGAGGTCGTCCGGCGCGGCGTGGACGGCATCAACGTCGACTTCGAGCCGATCCCGATCGGCCAGAAAGCGAACTTCACGGACCTGGTCCGGCGCCTGCGGACCGAGCTCGACGCTCGGCGGTCGGGCTATCAGCTGACGTTCGACGTCGTCGGTCACTTCGAGAGCTACGACGTCGGCGCGCTCCTCAAGGCCGGCGGCGCCGATGCGGTCTACCTGATGGGCTACCACTACGCCGGGACCTTCTCGACGATCGCCCATGGCACGGCGCCCCTCGGCGGGCCCCGGTACGACGTCGGCGACGCGATCCGGGGCCTGCGGAAGGTCGCGGAGCCCCACCAGCTCATCGTCGGCGTCCCGTACTACGGCCATCTCTGGCCGACGAAGAGCGGCGCCCTCAACGCCCGGACGACCGCTGGCGGATACGACGTCACCTACGAGGATGCCCGCGAGATCGCCCGCGCTCGCGGCAGCACCTATGACGCGATCGAGAAGGTGAGCCGGGTCGTCTGGCGCGGCCGCTCATGCGTGACGTGCTCGCTGCAGTGGTTCCAGCTCTACTTCGATGACGCCCGTTCGCTCGGCGCCAAGTGGGCCGAGTTCCAGCGGCAGGGCCTGCTCGGGACGGGGATCTGGACCTCTGCGTTCGAGGGCCCGTCGGGTGACCTCACGACGGCCCTGC
>DASUPH010000365.1:0-2829 GCA_036276275.1 Candidatus Limnocylindrales bacterium | reverse complement strand
ACTTCCCGATCGGCGCAGAGCTCGAGCCGGGGGCATCGGAGCCGGTCGGTTCCGTCGACGGCTCGGCGCTCGGCTCGATGGATGGCTCGGGGGTGATGTCCGGGCTGCCCTGGGCCACGGACGGCTCCGGCGCCGACGAGGCCGGCGGGACCGTGCCCAGCTGTCCGCTGGCGGGGTTGCAGGCGGCAACGATCGCCACGGTCGCGATGAGGACGGCGATGAGAGGGCTGGACTTGCGCTCGTTCATGGTCGGGTTCTCCGCTGATGGTTCATCGACCCTCAGCATCGCTCTCGCCGTTCTCCGCCGTGTCGCCGGGGTGTAACGATCCGGTCACGGGCAGGACGAGCTCGATCGCCAGCCCGCCGCCGTCACGGTTGCGCGCCCGGAGCCGGCCGCCGAGCAGCTCGGCGTGCTCGCGAGCGATCGCGAGGCCCAGGCCGCTGCCACCGCGACGCGACGGATCGGCCATGAAGAATCGATCGAAGATCCGGTCGAGGCGGTCGGCCGGGACGCCGGGCCCACGATCGGCGACCGTGATCGTCACCCAATCCGCGTTGGCCCGGAGCCGGACGACGACGAGCGCCCCGGACGCGTGTTCGTTTGCGTTGCCGAGGAGGTTTGCGAGAATCCGCTCCAGCCGCCGCGGGTCGGTCTCGATCACCATTCGGTCGTCGGGCAGCTCCACCACCGCGTCGCGGTGACGCGCGGCGACCACGTCGCGGATCAACCGCCCGAGGTCGACCGGCTGGCTCTGGACCTCCTCGCTCTCGGCGTCGAACCGCGACAGCTCCATCAGCTCCTCGACAAGCGTTCGCAACCGGGCGATGTCCTCGACGACCAGCTCGCCCGCGCGCCGCACCGCCTGGGGCAGGTCACCGAGGTGCTCGCGCAGGATCGACGCCTCCGCGACGAGGGCACTGACCGGTGTCCGCAGCTCGTGCGAGACGTCGGCGACGAAGCGGCGGTTCTGGGTCTGGGCGGCCTCGAGCCGGGCGATCGTGTCGTCGAGGGCGGCAGCCATCCGGTTGAACCGGTCGGCCCAGGTCCCGAACTCATCGTTCGAGGTGACGGGCACGCGCGCCGACAGGTCGCCGCGCTCGATCCGCTCCGCCGCCCGCCCGGCGGCCTCGACCGGGGCGAGGACGCCGCGAGCGAGGAACCGAGCGGCGACGATCGCGAGGATCGCGAGGACGAGGGCGCCGACACCGAGGGCGAGACGGAGCTGGTCGAGCGTCGCTTCGAGCGCTCGTTCGTCCCGAACGAAGTAGATCGCTGGACCGGTCCCGCCCGACGGCCCACCGACCACCAGGCTCGCGACGCCCCCGATCGGCAGCCACGCGTACGCGATCTGGCCTTGGCCGACGGCGCTGCGCAGGTCCGCCGGCAGCGTCGGGAGCACGCCTGCGAGCGCGATGGTGGACGTGTACGGCCTCGACGGTCCGGCATCGATGATCGTCTCGAGCCGTCTCGATTGGAACGCCTCGGCCAGCCTCGCAACATCTGCCTCTGTCGGATTGGCGCCGAGACGGGGCGGGGCCAGCACCGCGAGATCGAAACGGGCCTGGTCGCGGGCGTCGTCGACGGCCTGACCGTGGAGGCGGGTGTCGACAAACAGGTAGGAGCCGATCCCGAGGACGGCCGCGGTCAGCACGACGAGGGCGACGATCGTCGTCGTCAGCCGGGCCCGGACGCCGCGGATCATCGGGCGGCCTTGTAGCCGGCGCCGCGGACGGTCTGAACGAGCTCGGGCGCTGCGGGATCCGCCTCGATCTTGGCCCGCAGGCGCTGGATCGCCACGTCGACGAGGCGCGAGTCGCCGAGATAGTCGTAGCCCCAGACCCGATCGAGCAGCACGTCCCGGGTCAGCACCTGGCCGTGGTGGCGCACGAGCTCGAGCAGCAGGTCGAACTCGGTCCGGGTCAGCGGGATGTCGACGTCGTCACGGCTGACGGAGCGACCGGCGACGTCGACGCTGAGTGGGCCGAGTTGGAGGCGGTCGGTCTCGTCCGGCAGGCGACCGGCACGGCGGAGCGCCGCTCGGACGCGAGCGATCAGCTCGGGGACCTCGAAGGGCTTGCGGACGTAGTCGTCGGCGCCCGCCTCCAGACCGACGACGACGTCCATCGTGTCGGCCCGGGCGGTCAGCATCACGACCGGCACCGTCGAGGTCCTGCGGATCTGGCGGCAGACCTCGTAACCGTCGAGACGCGGGAGCATGACGTCGAGGAGGACGAGGTCGAAGGGATCGCTCCGGAAGCGTTCCAGGCCCTCGACCCCGTCGGATGCGGTCGTCATCGTGAACCCGGCCGCGCCCAGCCCGATCGCCGTCACCTCGCGGATCGACGGGTCATCCTCGACGAGCAGGATCCGGGCGTCCACGGTCCTCCGGTGCGTTTCGCGCGTGGCCTGACCTTTCGGCCGGGCTCGGGCCGCAGGATACAGCCCGTTGCCGGGCCGGAGCTCAGTCGCGCTCGGGGCGACGGGCGAGCCGCTCGCCGGGCAGCGCGCCCGGCCGACCGGCGGGTCCGCCACGGTTCGCTCCGTGGCGATTCGGGCCCCCGGCGTTGCGGGACCCGTCGCCCCAGGCCGGGCGGGCGCCGTTCTGGCGCGGACCGGTCTGGCGGGGGCCGTCCGTCCAGCCCGGACGCGGTCCGTTCGGGCGAGGGCCGTTCGGGCGAGGGCCGTTCGGGCGTGGCTCGCTCACGCGCTGCCCCGCGAAACCGGGCCGCGGCCCGCCGTTGCCGGAGCGCGGGCCATTCGGGCGCGGGCCTTCGCCCCATGCCGGACGGGGCCCACGCGACGGGCCGGTGTTGCCGACGGCGCCGGTG
>DASUPH010000364.1:0-8740 GCA_036276275.1 Candidatus Limnocylindrales bacterium | reverse complement strand
CCTGACGACGAACCTCCGGTTCCTCCGCTGGCTCGTGCGCCAGCCGGCGGTGATCTGGGGTGCCGCTCGCGTCGACACGCTCGATACGATCTGGCCGCCGAACGACCTGGAGGCGTTGTCGGCGATCCCGGAGAGCGCCTGGGCCGAGGCCGCCCGCCGGCTCGGCGGCAGTTGGCGGCTCAACGCCGCGCCCATCGCTCGCCTCGCCACCGAGGACGCTGACCAGCGAACCATCCCGGTGGCAGACGGTCCGGCCGAGTCCGCGATCCCCGCGGTCCGAGCTGGCGACACCGTCCACGTCGACGTCGGCGGCCGGTCGGTTGCCTTCCGGATCGCGGCTCCGCCCGATGTCGACCGGGCGGCCCGGGCCGCTGCCGCCCACGCCCACGCGGGCGGCAGCGCCGAGGTGATCGCCCCGATGCCGGGCGCCGTCCTGGCGATCCACGTCGGTGCCGGCGACTCGGTGGCCGCCGGCGACCCGATCGCGACGCTCGAGGCGATGAAGATGGAGCACGTCGTCGCGGCTTCCGCCGCCGGCCGGGTGACCGAGATCGGGGTGGTCGTCGGGGACCAGGTGACCCGCGGCCAGTCGCTGGCGACCGTCGAGGCCTGATCCCCGACGCGCTACGCTCTCCGCCACAGGAGGATCGATGGCAAAGGACGCGAAGGACGGCAAGCCCGACAAGCCGGCGGGCGGGACGCGGCGCGAGCCGAGCGGTGGACAGCATCACGCGGCGCGCGCCCACGGCCAGGCCGCCAGGGTCGACAACAGCCTGCCGTCGACGCGTGAAGCGCTCCTCGCCCTCCACGCCGAGGCCCGCGGGCGACGGAACGCGGCACCGCTCGGCAGCCCGGCGTTCCGGGCGGCCGTCACCGACCTCGAACGGATCGAGGTCCGGGTCGCCGCCGTCGAGCGGGCCAAGAACCCGCGCCTCGGCTGAGACCTTCGTGACCGCGGGCGCCGGCGAGGGTCCAACCGCCACGCCCGACGACCACGTCCGGATCTACGAGGTCGGGCCTCGGGATGGCCTCCAGAACGAGGCCCGTCCGGTCCCGCTCGCGACGAAGCTCCGCTACCTCGAGCTCATCGCCGACGCCGGCCTGCGCGAGATCGAGGCGACCTCGTTCGTCGCTCCTGCGGCGATCCCCCAGCTGGCCGACGCCGACGAGCTGATGGCGGCGCTCCCTCGTCGGTCGGGCGTTCGCTACCCGGTCCTCGTCCCGAACGTCCGTGGCCTCGCCCGGGCCGAGGGCGTCGGCGTCGATGCGGTCGCCGTCTTCACCGCGGCCACGGACGCGTTCACCACCCGCAACATCCGGATGACGGTCGCCGAATCGCTCGACGCCTTCGCTCCGGTCCTCGCCCGGGCCGGCGAGCTGGGCTGGTGGCGGCGCGGCTACGTCTCGACCGCGTTCGGTTGCCCGTACAGCGGGGCCGTGGCGCCGGAGGCGGCGGTCGACGTCGCCGTTCGCCTCCTTGCCCTCGGCGTCGAGGAGATCTGCTTCGGCGACACGATCGGCGTCGGCGTCCCGCCCCAGGTCCGGGCGATCGTCGGCCGGGCCGTGGACGCCGGCATCCCCATCGCGAAGATCGCGTTCCACTTCCACGACACGCGGGGGACGGCGCTCGCCAACGTCGCGGCCGCGATGTCGGCGGGCATCCGCTGCTTCGATGCATCGACTGGCGGAACGGGCGGTTGTCCGTACGCGCCGGGTGCCGCCGGCAACCTCGCCACCGAGGACCTGGTCTACCTGCTCGACGCGATCGGGCTCGACCATGGGGTCTCGCTGGACGGCGTCCTGGTGGCCGCCCGGTTCATCGCCGACGCCCTCGGAAAGCCGCTCGCGACAAAGGTCGGCCAGGCGGGCGGCTGGGATCCGGCGACCGGCCAACCGACCGGTCGCGCCTGACTCGTGACCAACCGCGAATCGGCCGCGACTGCACGCGTCGCGGTTCTTGTTATCGTTCGGCCACCATGAACGGCGTCGTGCTCGTCCTGAACCAGAATTACGAGCCACTCAACGTGTGCAATCTGCCGCGGGCGTTTCGGCTCGTGTTCGGCGAGAAGGCCGAGATCATCGAGTACGACCACCAGGTGATCCGGACGCCGCGGGCGGAGTACCACGCCCCGTCGGTGATCCGGCTGCAGTACCAGATCCGGCGGCCCCGGCCGCGGGTCAAGCTGAGCCGGCGCGAGATCTTCAGCCGCGATCGCCACACCTGCCAGTACTGCGGCCGGCAGACCCATGACCTGACCCTCGACCACATCGTGCCCCGCCATCGCGGTGGCGGCCATTCATGGGAGAACCTCGTCACGGCATGCAAGGCCTGCAACCACCGGAAGGGCGGCAAGACGCTCGAGGAGGCACGCTTCCGGCTGCGTCGGGCGCCCTTCGAGCCGCGCAGCGACATCTACTCGATGTTCACCCCGTACCTGTCCGACGACCGCAACGAGGCGTGGCGGACGTACCTCTTCCTGGGACGGAACTGAGCGATCCCGACGACCTGGTCGGCGCCATCCCGGACCCGGTCCACGACCTCCTTCGAACGCTCTGGAGCGCGGGCCACGCGGCGTACGTCGTCGGTGGTGCCTTGCGCGACGCTCTGCTCGGACGGGCGACGAACGACTGGGACCTCGCCACGTCCGCGGTTCCGGAGCAGACCGCGGCGCTGTTCGACGACGCCGCCTACGAGAACCGATTCGGTACGGTCGCCGTCCGGCGGGGCGGGCACGAGTACCAGATCACGACGTTCCGGACCGACCACGACTACGCCGACTTCCGACGCCCGCATCGGGTCGAGTTCGGGACGTCGATCGAGGCCGACCTCGCGCGCCGGGACTTCACGATGAACGCGCTCGCCTGGGGCGCCCCTGACGCCGCGGTGAACCCGGACCTCATGGATCCGTACGACGGCCGGGCGGACATCGCCGGGCGTCTCATCCGAGCCGTCGGCGAGCCCGATCGACGGTTCGAGGAAGATGCCCTGCGGATGCTGCGGGCGGTCCGCTTCGCGACGACCCACGAGTTCGGGATCGAGCCGGCGACGCTGGAGGCGATCACCCGGAACGCTCCCCTCGTCGCGCATCTGTCCGGCGAGCGGATCGCGGTCGAGCTGGGTCGCATCCTGGACGCGCCGCGCCCGTCGGTCGGGCTGCGGCTTCTGGCCGACACGGGAATCCTCGACCACGTGTCGCCCGAACTTGCGGCCCAGCGCGGGATCGCCCAGAACAAGGTGCCGGGCGAGGACCTCTGGGACCACACCGTCCGGACGGTCGACAGCGCGGTGGACCGGCCCGTCGTCCGGATGGCGGCGCTGGTCCACGACCTCGGCAAGCCGTCGACGGCAGCCGACGGCCATTTCTACCGGCACGAGGTCGTCGGCGCCGAGCTGGCCGGACAGCTGCTCGACCGCCTCCGCGTACCAAACTCGACCGCCGAGCGGGTCGTCCATCTCGTCCGCCAGCACATGTTCCGCTACGAGCCGAACTGGAGCGACGCGGCGGTGCGGCGGTTCCTCGCCAAGATCGGACCGGACGCCGTCGACGACCTGTTCGCCCTGCGCGAAGCGGACAACGAAGGCAGTGGCGTGCCGGCCGACGCGGACGGCCTCACCGAGCTCCGGGCCCGGATCGCGGCGGAGATCGCGGCCGGTCCGATCCTCGACCGGTCGGCGCTGGCGATCGACGGCTCGGACCTCATGGCCGAGCTGGGGCTCCCGGCCGGGCCCGCCCTGGGCCGGATCCTTGCCTACCTCTTCGAGCGGATCGTCGAGGAGCCGCGCCTCAACGACCGCCCGACGCTGATGCTCCTCGCCCGCGACCTCGCGGAGCGGTCCGCGGCGGACCCGGGCCGATGATCGAGCTGATGCTCGAGGCCGAGCGGGCCCTCGCTGTCGGCCTCCTCGACCAGGCCGAGGGGCTCTACGCCCGCGTCGTGGCGGCCGACCCTCGCAACGCGATCGCCGTCGTCGGGCTGGCCCGTGTCGCCCTCGAGCGTGACGACCAGCGCGGCGCCTACGTCCTCGCCCGGCGGGCGCTCGCCCTCGATCCGGACAACCCGATGGCGAGCCACATGGCTCGACGGATGGCCGAGATCATGGCCGGTCGCGGCGAGGTGCCGCCCGCCGGGCCCGAGGTGACGGCCGCGACGGGCGAGACGGCGGAGCCGGCGAGTGAGCCCGCCCGACCCGGCCTTTTCGAGCGCCTCCGGCGCCGACGCTGATGACCCGAACGAACGACCACCGGAGGTTCGGATGCGCGTCCTCGTGACCGGCGGGGCCGGCTATGTCGGCTCCGTCTCGGTCGAGCGGCTGCTCGAAGGGGGCCACGAGGTCGTCGTCCTCGATGACCTGTCGACCGGCCACCGCGACGCGGTCCCCGCGACCGCCTCGCTGGAGGTCGCGAGCTACGGCGATCCGGAATCGATCGCCCGCCTCCTCGAGCGTGCCCAGGTCGACGCGATCCTCCACTGCGCGGCCCGATCGCTGGTCGCGGAGTCCGTTCGCGATCCGGCCCGCTACTACCGCGACAACGTGGCCGGAGGGATCGTCCTGCTCGATGCGGCCCGCCAGGCAGGCGTGGGGCGGCTCGTCTTCAGCTCCACCGCGGCCGTCTACGGCGTGTTGGACTCGACGCCGATCCCCGAGACTGCGCCGCTTCGGCCGATCAATGCGTACGGCGAGACCAAGCGGACCTTCGAGGGCGCGCTCCGGTTCTACGGGCAGGCGTACGGCCTGCGGAGCGTGTCGCTTCGCTACTTCAACGTCGCCGGGGCGACCGAACGCAACGGTGAGCTCCACGATCCCGAGACCCACCTGATCCCGACCCTCTTGCGGGCCGCCGAGACGGGCGCACCGGTCAGCATCTTCGGAGACGACTACCCGACGCCCGACGGGACCTGCGTCCGTGACTACATCCACGTCGCCGACCTGGCCGACGCCCACCTCCTGGCGCTCGAGGCCACCGCCCCGGACGACGACCGGACGAACGAGGCCCTCGTTTGCAACCTCGGGATCGGCGAGGGCTTCAGCGTCCGGCAGGTCGTCGACGCGGCCGCCGCGGCCGTCGGCCGGCCGATCCCGGTGATCAAGGGTCCGCGCCGGACGGGCGACCCGCCGGTCCTCGTCGCGGCTCCCGACCGGGCCCGCGAGGTCCTCGGCTGGACGGCCGCCCGGCCGACGCTCGAGGAGATGATCGGGTCGGCCTGGGAGTGGCGCCGGCGGAACCTCGACGCGGCCGGCGCGCGGATCGGCTAGCGAGCCTCAGCGCGGCTCGATCGGAGCGGCTGACGGAGCGAGGCGCTCCGGTGGCGGCGTGGCGACCGACCCCTCGCCCGAGCCACTCCACTTGTCCGAAACGGGTTGGATGAGGCGATAACCGATCAGCATCGTGACGAGCAGGCTCAGGACGGCGATCTGGTAGGCGCCAACGCCGAATGTATCGAGCAGCAGGAAGATCGTGACGCCATACAGAAGCTGGCCGATGACCTGGGAGCCTTTCCCGACGAGTCCGTACAGCCCGAAGAACTCACCCAGGCGCTCCGGCGGGGCGAGCCTGACCATGAAGACACGGTCGGCGACCTGGACGCCGCCGAGCCCGCTGCCAAGGATCGCGCCGGCGACGAGGAACGCGACGAATCCGATTGGGCCGTCGACGCCCAGCGAGACGGCCCCCAGGACGAGCCCGATCGCCCACGACCCGAGGACAGCCATCAACGTCCGCTTCGGGCCCCACGTGTCCACGAGCCGGCCCCAGCCAAAGCTCGCCAGGACGGCCACGACGGTCAGGCCGAGGAGGACGATCTGAGCGGTGCCCTCAGTCAGGCCCTTGGCGTAGACGGTGACCACGGTCATCACGACGATGATCGTGTTGACCGCATCCGAGTAGAAGAATCGTCCGAGCAGGAAGCGCCCGAGACCGGGAACCTCGCGCGCGTGCCCGATCGTCGTCCGAAGCTGTGACCAGGAGGATATGACGTCGGTGAGACCGATCCGCCCGACAGGCCCGCGCTCGCGGACCACGACGAAGATCGGGATGGCGAACACGGCGAAGAGGATGGCGGCGACCAGGAACCGGCCTTCGATGGGGACCTTGAAAACGATCAGCAGCAGGCCGACGAAGATCGTGCCGCAGTAGCCGATCGCGACGCCGATCCCGCTCAGGCGGCCGCGGGTCTCCGGGTAGCTCACGACCTTGAGGGTGGCGTCGTAGTAGATCAATGCCGCCTGGTAGGCGAAGTTCGCAACGGAGAAGAGGGCGATCCCGATGACCGGCGGGCTCGGTCCGATCAGGGCTGTCGGAAGGATGCAAAGGCCGGTGAAGAACAGGAGGAAGGGCAGCCGTCGGCCGCCACGATCACTGACCGCCCCCAGGATTGGTGAGACGAGCGCGTTCAGGGCGACGCTCACCGCGACGGCGATCGAGACCACGGCGTTGCCATCGCGCTGGCCGAACCGGGTCGGATCCGTCGCCCACAGCCCGATCGCGGTCGAGACGACGGCGAACGAGAAGATCGTGTTGGCGAAGTCGTAGAGCGCCCAGCCCAGCGGCTCGGTCGCCCGGCCGCTCGGCGACAGGGCGCCGAGCCCCCGTCCCGGGCGTCGGACTGCGGTCTCTTCCTTCGCGACCACGGAGGGATGATAGGCGCCCGCGATCGGCCGGACGTACCGGATTTCGCGTGCCCCGACGGTTCGCGAGTTCCGGCGGGAGTCCGGCGTATCATCGGCCGATGTTCGCGACCGACGCGGGGACCGCCGCCGACACGTGGCGACCGCAGCAGTTCGGCGATCGTCGCGCCCACGACATCGACGACCCGATCATCGAGCCGCTCTGGACGGGTCCGCGAGTCCTCGCGCTCGTCGATCACGACACGGTCCGGATGACCGATGTCGATGGCGCCGACGTGGTCGGCCACGAGGAGATCCGCGACGATCTCGCGAGGACGGCAGGGAGCTCGACGATCCTCGTCGAGGCGTACCTGACCCCGGAGCCGATCCAGGCGATGACCGAGATCGCCAGTCGCGATCAGCCGTTGGTTCCGCCACCGGGCCAGGTGCTCACCGGGATGGTGTTCGGGCAGCGCGGCGAGCGACCCGGCAAGCTCGCCGAACGGACCGAGGAGGCGCGGCGACGCACCCTCGACGGCATGACGACCGACGTGGCCCTCGTCGCGGTCGACCTCCTGTGGCTCGACGCGGACCCCATGCTCGACGTCCCGCTCCTCGAACGGAAGCGGATCCTCGAGTCGGTCGTTCCCGAGTCGCACCTGATCCGGGTCGGCATCCACGTCCGGCCGCCGATCGATTCGTGGCTCGGCTCGTGGCGGTTGTTCGGCTTCAATCGGCTCGCCTACAAGGGTGCCAACAGCCGCTACGTCCCCGGCGAGAAGAACCCCCACTGGGCATTGGCTGAGATCCCGCGCCGTTAGCGGGCTAGCGCGCGACTGCGTTCGTCGCGGCGCCGGCCTGGTTCAAATGGTCGTAGGGCCACCACCCGGTCGTTGGGTGAGCCCGACGGACGGAGGCGTTCGAAACGTAGCTGCGGGCGGCTAACTCGAGCTCGAATTCGCACCCGAATCGCGATTCTCGGTGGCTAACGCAGACGTCGTGGTCGTATGACAAGAACCGCGCCCGCGCAGGCGTCGACACCCGGTGGGCGCCGACACGCACGCGGTGGTAGGGTGACCGGGTGCCTGCCCCAGCGCTGACGCCGGCCGTCCGCGAGCAGATCGCCCGACTGGGCCACGCGGACATCATGGTCGGCATCCCGAGCTTCAAGAATGCGGCCACGATCGGCTACGTCGTTCGCGCTGCCCAGGCGGGCCTCGTCCAGTACTTTCCCGACCTCCGGCCGGTCCTCGTGAACAGCGACGCCGGTTCGCCCGACGGCACCGCCCAGGTCGTGATCGAGACCGAGGCACCCGACTACATCGAGCAGATCCTGCTCGTCCGCCCCACGAACAAGCTGACGCGGGTCAGCCTGACCTATCCCGAGATCGACGGCGTCGGCGGCAAGGGGGCAGCCCTCCGGACGATCTTCGAGATCGCCGCCGCGCTCGAGGTCCAGGCCCTGGTCGTCGTCGATTCGGACCTGCGGAGCATCGTTCCGGAGTGGATCGAGCTGCTGGCCGGGCCGATCCTCAAGGGCGGCTACGACTACGTTGCGCCGCTGTATGCGCGCTACAAGTACGACGGGACGATCACCAACACCGTCACCTATCCACTGACGCGGGCGCTGTACGGCAACCGGATCCGGCAGCCGATCGGAGGCGACTTCGGCGTCAGCGGCGACCTCGTCAAGCACTACCTCGAGCTCGACGACTGGACCGACGACATCAGCAAGTTCGGGATCGACGTGTGGATGACGACGTCGGCGCTGACCGGCGGCTTTGCCGTCTGCCAGGCGCGACTCGGGGCGAAGGTCCACGACCCGAAGGACCCGGGTTCGGACCTCGGGCCGATGTTCCGGCAGGTCGTCGGGACGATCCTCCGCCTCGCGGCCAGCCATCCGAGCCACTGGATCGGGATCAAGGGCAGCCACGACATCCCGGCGTACGGCTTCGAGCGGATCATCGACCCGCCGCCGCTGGAGGTGAACACGCTCCGCCTCCTGACCGAGTTCCACCAGGGCTCCCTGACCCTTGCCGACACCTGGCGGCGGATGTTCGCCCCGGCCAACACCGACGTCGTTCTCGTGCTCGCGCGCGAGGCTGGAAAGCTCGTCGACACGGCCAGGGCCCG
>DASUPH010000363.1:0-10147 GCA_036276275.1 Candidatus Limnocylindrales bacterium | reverse complement strand
GAAGGCCTCACCAAGGACGGGCCGCCTTGCCGTCGTGGCCGTCGTGGTCCTCCTGGGCGTCGGCCTGGGCGCCGCGGCCCTGGTGTACCTCCAGCGCCCGGTCGACCCGCTCGTCGGCGCTGGTTCGAGCCCGGATCCTTCATCCGCCCCGCGGTCCTCGACCGACCCGACGAGCCGACCGACGCACCGCGTCGGCCTGGCGCCGCAACCACCCGTCGGCACGCCTCGTCCGATCGATCGCCCAGCAACGGCCTCGCTGCCCGTCCGAGGATCCGGAAGAGATCTCGGGACCCGGATCCAGCTGGCGCCCGGCGCCGCCGGCGACCTCTTCGTCTCGGTCCCGGCGCCGGGGGCCCGCATCCTCGTGACGCTCGTCGACGCCGTGGGCCGTTCGCGGCCGGGATGGCCGATCGTGCTCGATCGGACCACGTCCTGCGACGAGCTGCTGCCGGTCGAGGACGGCTCCGTGCGCCTCCTGTGCACTCCGGACAACCGCGACGGAAGCATGACCGGCGTCGTGCGCGCCCACGCCTTCGATGCGTCGGGCAACGCGCTCCCGGGATGGCCGATCGATCTCGACCGCTACGGCGCGGATGGCTCCTTCGCGGAGCGCGTCATCGGCGACGAGTTGACCTTCCTCGCGTGGAAGTCCCTCGGCGCCCAGATCGAGGCGGGCAAGCCCGCCGGGCACGCGTGGATCGTGGCCATCGCGGCCGACGGAACCGTGGCCGCCGGATCAAAGGTCTCCTACGGGATCGATTGCTGCATCGACACCTGGGCGATCGGACCCGACGGGGTCGCCTACGGGACGGTTCATCACTTCGCCGACACGCGGGCCGGGGCCATGTCCGAACTGGTGGCGATCGGTCCGACCGGCGTCCCTGACGGGTTCCCGATCACGATCGTCGGCAGTGCGTCCCAGCCGGCCTTCGACGCGGCCGGCCTGATCCATCTGACGGTCGGCACCCCGAACGAGCGTCCCTCCGGCACGCTCGTCTTCGACGGCGCGGGTCGAACGACGGCCGCCGGCTCGGGCGAGTTGGACGTCGCCGCGACGAGCGAATTCCTCGGCATCGAAGGGACCGGCAGTTTTCCGGTGGCTCCGCTCGTCGGTCGGGACGGCGTGACCTACCTGATCGACCTGTCCGGCGGCGCCACGACGGTCGCCGGACTCGACCCGTCGGGCCGGGCGATGACCGGCTGGCCGTATCGGTCCGACCTCGGGCCCCAGCGGACCCGATCCTGTCGGGCCGGCGACGGGTGCGAAGGGTCGGCCTGGGCCGCCCCAGCGGCGGGCCCCGACAACGTTCTCTACCTCGTGCAGGCGGCCACGAGCTCGTCGGTGGGCGGAAGCATCGTCGCCGTCGGCCAGGATGGCGTCGTCGTCGACGGCTGGCCGGTAGGCCTCAGGCGGGCCGGATCGGAGGCATGGTCGGTCGTGGTCGGACCCGACGGCAACGCGTCCGTCCTCGCGGTCGAGCCCGAGCCGAACGGGAGCCACTCGGCGACGATCCTGTCGCTCGCCCCGGACAGCAGCGTGCGCTACACCCTCACGGTGGTCGAGCCGTAGGCCGGTGTCGTTCGGCCGGGTCCCCGATCCGGAACTCCAGCCACCCTCGATGCGCCGGGTCCCCCAGACCCGGCGCATGGGCATGCGTGGCCTCAGGTCACGGGAGCGCGACCGGCGGCCTTGAGCTTGCGCCAGCCGCCGGCGCGATTGTTCGCGATGATCTGCCTGAGCATCGCCAGGAGGGCTCGCTCGTTGATCTTCCCGTCCCGGTGGACCGCGATCATCCGACCTGTCTGATTCTCGTGACCGCCGGTGATGATGCCCTCGGGATCGGGCACGATCGCACCGTCATAGAGAAAGATGCTTGCGTGGTCCTTCGCGGCCAGGAACGCGATGACGTTTCCGGCCAGGACGAAGTAGGGCTGGACCGTTCGCTTGATCGTCTCTTCGACTTCGGCGTCCGCTTCGTGGACGAGGTCCCGGACCCGGCCGAAGATCTCCCGCTGCCACTCGGGTAGGGGGTCGAGGTAGGCGTCGACTCGCGGATCCTTGACATACGACACCTGGCGTCTCACCTCCCGAGTAGCCTTCCGGTCGAGAGAGTACGCGAACGTCGGTCGCCTGGCGAAGGCGGCCGGGATCCGACGACGCGCTGCACGACGAACTCCGCGACGAACTCCAGCGTGGGAGGATTTCTCGAAGGATGAGCTTCGACCTCTTCGTCTGGGACTCGCCGCGCGACCTCGACGCCGAACGGGCGGAGTCGAGCGTGAACGCTCGAAATGGGAGGTGATCGAGGGCATGGACACCGAGCGCATCGAAGCCGTCAGCGCGCTGCTGACCCAGGCCGAGGTGGCACATGGCACGTACGAAACGACGGAGCTGAACGGCATCTACGACCAGGACTGGCCGCGTTGGTATGCGACCTACGCCGTCGAACACGGGATCGGCAAGCTGCTCGGCCGCGACGTCACGACCGACCAGCTGGCGCAGTTCCTGTCTGGCAGCTTCGGAGACTTCCAGCGCGCCGACCCGAAGCCTGACGAGCCATGGCCGGCTTATACGGCCCGTCGCCTCGCCGCGGAGGTGTAGCGACCGAAGGAAGCCCACGCAACCGTCATGCCACCCAGATCCTCTGACCGCGCCCGCGCATGCGCGCGACCTCGGATGCCAACGCCGGGATGAACGCGATGATGGCGACGAGGGTCCAGTCCGTGAGGCCGAGTGGCGTCGCCCGAAACGCGTCGGCGAGGGGCGGGACGTACGGGATGAGGGCCTGGATCGCGACTGCCGCGATGCAGGCTCCGAGGAGGAATCCGTTGCGCCCGAGGCGGTGGATCGGCTCGCGAACGCTGCGGTTCCAGTAAGCCCGGACGCACTGCCCGACGACGAGGGCGGTGAACGCGAGCCAGGCCGCGTGCTCGAACCCGCCGCCGTCCGTCAGCATCAGGACGAGGGCGCCAATCGCCGTGAACGATCCTGCTCCAACGAGCTTCAGGAGCAGCTCGTTCGTCAAGAGCGGCTTCTCGGCGTGGCGTGGCGGGCGACGCATCAGCCGAGGCTCAGGTGGCTCCCGCTCGAAGGCGACGGACGTGGACAGATCGATGAAGAACTCCATCCACAGGATCTGGATCGGGATCAGGACCTGCTGTCCGGCCACGACGATCGTCGAGATCAGGATGAAGCCGAGGAACGCGACGTGGGTCGAGATGAGGAACACGAGCCCCTTCTGAGCGTTGTCGACGATCCGTCGACCCTCGGCCAGCCCGAACATCAGCGTCGCGAACGAGTCGTCGCCGAGGACGAGATCAGAGGCTTCCCGGGCGACCGCCGTCCCGGAGCCCATGGCCACCGCGACATCGGCGCCATGGAGTGCCGGGGCGTCGTTGACCCCGTCACCGGTGACGGCCACGATGCGGCCGCCCGACCGTGCGGCCTGAACGATCCGGAGCTTCTGAGCCGGCGTCGAGCGAGCGACGACGTGGAGATCTTCGAGGTGTGCGCCCAGCTGGTCGTCGTTCCAGGCCGCGACCTCCTCGCCGGTCACGATCGTGTTCGCCGTGATTTCCCCTTCGCGAGCGATGGCCGCGGCCGTCTGCGGGTGGTCGCCCGTCACGACCACGACCTGGATCCCTGCCTCGCGGGCCGTGGACATCGCGGCCGCGATGCCGGGCCGAATCGGATCGGCGAAGCCGACCAGGGCGCGCATCATCCACGGCCCGTCGTCGACCTTCCGGGCGAGGGCGACCAGCCGTTCCCCCGCGGCCGTCGATTCATCGATCAGGGACGACCACCGGTCATGGATCCGGATGTCGGGAGCATCCCGGTCAACGAATGCGAGAACCACCTCGGGGGCGCCGAGCGCGAGTCCCTCGAGGCGGCCAAGGCGGTGGGCGCGGGTGCGCGTGACCGGCAGGACATCGGATGCCGGAATTGCTTTCACGAGGCTCCTGGAATCGAGGGCCGTTTCGCCGCCTACCCGAGCGACCGCCTCGCGGAGCGCGCGGGTGAAGGAGCTTGCCTCGATGTCGTCGCCGGGCCAGGCGTCCTCTTCCGCCCGGAGCGCCTCCTCGAGCAGTTCGCGGCGGGCCGACCCATCCTCGACCGGGCCGTCGAGCGTCCGAACCGACGATACGGCGAGGCGATTCTGGGTCAGCGTTCCGGTCTTGTCGGTCACGATCAGGTCCACTGCGCCGAGCGTCTCCTCGGCGTTCAGTCGCCGGACCAGGACGCCCCGCTTCAGGAGGCGGTAGGCACCCAGGCCCAGGATGACCGCGAGCAGGACGGGTGGCTCTTCAGGGATCGCCGCGATCGCCGCCGAAATGCCGGCGATGACGTTCTCGCCCAGCGAGTGGCCGCGCAGGAACCCGATACCGCTCGTGAACGCGATCAGCCCGAGTGCCACGATCAGGAGGATCCGGACCAGCCGGTCGAGCTCGCGCTGCAGCGGCGACCTCCGGCGCTCCCTGGATGTCAGGCCACTCGCGATCTGACCGAACTCGGTCGCCGTGCCGATCGCGATGACGACGCCTTCGCCCCGGCCGCCCACGACGCTCGTTCCGGCGTACGCAAGCGCGCGACGGTCCGCCAGGACCGCATCCGCGCGGTCCGACGCCACCCGTCCCTCATCGGGGATCGACTCGCCCGTGAGAACGCTCCGGTCAAGCAGGAGGCGGTCGGAGCGGCTGATGCGCACGTCGGCCGGGACGATATCTCCAGCCTGGAGGAGAACGACGTCGCCGACGACGAGCTGCGCAGAGGGAACGGTCCCCGTCACGCCGTCCCGACGCACACGAGCGACGGGGGCGGACGCGTCGCGCAGAGCCTCGAGCGCCCGCTCGCCTCGATACTCCGTGACGACGTCCGCGCCCACGATCGGCAGGAGCCCGACGAGCACGAGCAGCCCGTCCCGGACCTCGCCCACGACGATTGCCAGCCCACCCGCCACGGCAAGGAGCACGACGAACGGCTCGGTGGCCGCGTCGAGCAGCATCTTCCAGAGTGGCAGCCGGCGCGAGGCCTGGAGCGCGTTCGGACCCCCGGCCTCGGCGCGCCGCACGGCCTCCACCGTGGAGAGTCCGAGGGCGGGATCGACGCCGAGCCGCTCGGCAACGGTCTGGGCAGCGAGGCCGTGGGCGGAGCCGATCCCGAGGTCCCGCCCGATGTCCGTCGTCATCCCGGCACAGTCAGGATGCGACCACGACCGCGTTGACAACGGCGTGCAGCAGCATCGCGGGATAGACGCTCCGGGTCTTCGCCATCAGGTAGGCGCATGCCATGCCGAGCACGCTGGCGAACGCGGCTTGTCCGAGTACGAATCCGATTGCGAGAGAGGTGGCATTGGCGAGATGACCGAGTCCGAATGCAATTCCATCGAACAACTGCTCCTCGCCGCGGCGGTCCTGGCCGTGGTCGTTGCCCTGCCGGCCCTACTGGAATTCGCCACGGCCCCGTTCCACTGAGGCCTCGTCCGGGGCCCGATCCGGGTGGATCATCCCTCTGGCGATCCTTCACGGACGACAAGAACGGAACACGTCGCGTGCTGCAGCACGTTGCGGGCGACGCTGCCGAGGACGAGGCGACGGAGCCCCGTCCGTCCGTGCGTACCCATGATGATGAGGTCGGCACCTGATGCCGAAGCCGCGGCGAGGATCTCGGTTGCCGCGTCGCCGTCCTGACGATTCGTCTCGACCGTGAGGCCGCTCGTCTGAAGTCGTGCGGTCATCTCCCGTGCAAGCTCCTCGTGCTGACTTCGCGAGGCGTCCACGGCCTCCACGTACATCGGCATCATCTCGGGGGAGCCTGCCTCGGGGAAACCGGTCCACCACGGCACCCGAATGTCGGCGACGCTGACGACCCGGACCTGAGCGCCGGCGAAGATCGGCCACCTGCGGAGCAAGTCCGCTGCACGCGTGGCGCCCGACGAGCCGTCCCAGGCGAGCACGATCCGCTCGAGTCGAGGACCGCGAACGACGAGCACGGGTGCTGGGGCGTGGTCGACGACCTCGGCGGAGACCGAGCCGAGAACCATGGACTCGATGGTGCCGTGGCCGCGGCTCCCGACGACGACCAGATCTGCTTGCATCCGACGGGCCTGATCGACGATCGCTGTCGCCGGGCGACCTCGCAGAACGACCTCCGTAACCTTCAGGCCGGGTCGGGCCAGCCTGTCGTAGGCCTCACGGACGGTCTTCTGCGCCGCGGCCCGGATGTCGGCTTCGATCCGATCCGTGTCAACGACGGCGAGTGCCGGCCACGGTCCGCCGTAGAGGCCGGCTCCCGTTTCGACCGCATCGGCCACCACGATCTCGGTGTCGGGCGGCCAGGCAATGCTTGCCACCAGGTCGACGGCGAGCCCCGCCGGTTCGGAGCCGTCAATCGCGACGAGGACCCGCATCATGGCGTTCTTCACTTCCCTTCTCCTCAATCGCCAAGCTTGTCTTGCCGGCGCGGGCGTGGGGGCTTCCTGACGACGCGGCGTGGCGGAGGCTCCGTCGAGCCTCGCGAGCCATGCTCCTGTGGTTCGGTCCAGCGGTACGCGCCGACCGTGCGCCGTCGCGGTTCGACGCCTGCGAACCGACGGAGACGCGCCGTGAGCTGGTGATCCGTGAGCCGCAACGACGCCTCGCAGACAATTTCGCGATTTCGCCCATGGTGCGTGTCGCCCTCGAGGAGATGCTGCATCAGGCGTTCGTGGACGGTCCCGGCACCGAGGATCAGAAGGGCGTCGCCCGACCGCAACCGGTTCGCGATGTCCAGGACAAACCGCTTCAGGTGTTCGAGGCGGTGTGCCTCGCCGGCGGTCTGTGGGCCCCCGCCGCCGTGACGGACTGCCGGATCATGCCGGACGTGGCCGGTGGACCGATGGTGAGCCGGTACTTCCGACTCCGCGCGCTCGATGCGGACCCGCGGTCCATCCGTACTGACGATCACAGCCTCCCTTGCGTCGATCCACACAAGCGTGCTCGATCTGGCGACGCCAGCTTCGATCCGATCCTTGGCATGTGAGGTGGTCATGACCGTGCCCAGACCGGACCGGCGTCGGTGTCCTCCGCCAGGTCGCCGTAGATGACGCTGCAGGCGCGCTCCCAGCTGGCTCGCTCAACACGGGCGCTGACTCGGTGACTGCCCGCGTTGAAGCTGATCTCCGAGTCGTCCCGCACGTCACGGTCTGCATATGTCCGCAGTCCGAACAGCGCGCCGACGGCGGGAATCGCGCCGACGTCGCAGCCGGGCGCCAATGCCCGCAGTTCGGGCTCGCTCAGCAGTCGAACCTCGCCGGCGTCGAGGAGGTGGCGGGCCTTGCGGAGGTCAAGGTGGTCGGTTGCGTCGAGGACGACGAGGGCAGTCGGTCCGTCGTGAGACACGACGACTACGACCTTGGCGAATGTACGGGGATCGACCCCCTCGGCCGTGGCCGTCGCGCGGGCCGTGAAGGCCAGGTCGTGGGGATGGATCTCGTACTCGACGTTCTGGGCGGCGAACCAGTCGAGAAGCGGTTGATAGGGTCGGTCGATGGTGGTCCCTGCATTCATCCGTCGTGACCTCCGTGCACGGGTGTCCGGCTCTCAAACCTTCGCCGGGATCGAGCCCGGCGCGCATCGGCCATTGGACGCGGCCGCGGGTGCCGAACGGCCCGAACCCCGCCGTCACGCCAACGCGGATCGAAGGGCGCCAATCCCGAGAGCCATCTGGCCGATCGACGCGCGACCTTGCTAGGCGGTCTCGAGGAGGGCGCGCACGCCATCGGCGATGACGACGTCCTCGCGAGCCGCGATCCGGAGGACCGCCGGTCGCGCCGGTGGCGCACTCAGAAGGGCGTCCTCGAGGACGTCGTTGGCGGCGATCTCGCGGATGCCCAGGACCCCCAGGCGGTCGACGATTCGCTTGCGGATCGGACCCGAGTTCTCGCCAATGCCGCCTGTGAACACGAGGGCGTCGAGCGACGGGATGGCACTCGCGATCCCGGCGATCCCCGCGGCGGCCCGTCGAACGAACAACTCGAGCGCGAGCGCCGCTGCCTCGTCGCCGGCGCCCTCTGCAGCGAGGAGCTCGCGGACGTCGGCGGACATGCCCGACACGCCCAGCAGGCCGGAGCCATGGTCAAGGGCGTCCTCGAGCTGCGGCAGGCTGAGCAGGCTTCGCCGGAGGAGGTCGAGGATCACTCCGGGATCGATCGAGCCGGCGCGCGTGCCCATGACCAGCCCTTCGAGCGGCGTCATCCCCATCGATGTCTCCGCGGACCGGCCTGCGTCGACCGCGGTGACCGAGCAGCCGCTTCCGAGATGAGCGACGACGAGTCGAAGTTCGACCAGGGGACGCTGGAGCAGCTCGGCGGCGCGTCCGGTGGACCACGCAACCGAGAGGCCATGGAAGCCGAATCGCCGGATGCCCCAGTCCCGGAACCACCGCTCGGGCACGGCATAGCGATACGCGGCCGGCGTCAAGCTCGCGTGGAATGCCGTGTCGAAGACGGCGACATGCGGAACCCGGGGGAGCCGGTCGCGGCCGGCCCGGATCGTCTCGGCGGCGATCCGGTTGTGGAGAGGAGCCAGGCTCGACAGCTCCTCGATCGCCTTGATGACCATGTCGTCGATCCGCGTCGGGGCCGTGAACCGGGTGCCGCCGTGGACGACGCGGTAACCCACCGCGTCGATCGTCGACGGGGCGATGCCAGCGGAGGCGATGGCTTCCACGACCTCCACGATCGCCGAATCGCGACCCGCCACCCGCGTCGCGTCGGCGCCCCAGTCGAACTCCGCGGTCGCAACCGCGTCGCGTCCGGGCGGCTCGAGGACGGATGCCTTGAGAGAGCTCGACCCGGCGTTGATGACGAGGACGCGCACGCGGTCCGCGCTCAGTGGGGCCAGGTCCATTCGCGGATCTCGTCGGGGTCGTCGCCGTGCGCACGCGTGTACGCCTGAGCCTCGACGCGCGCATCGCTCATCTGCTGGCGGAGGGCGGCCGCCCGGGAGCCGAGACCAGGCACGCGGTCGATGACGTCGATCACGAGATGGAAGCGGTCGAGGTCGTTCCGCATGACCATGTCGAACGGCGTCGTCACGGTGCCCTCCTCCTTGTACCCGCGAACGTGGAGGTTGTCGTGGTTCGTCCGGCGATAGGCCAGTCGGTGGATGAGCCACGGGTAGCCGTGATAGGCGAAGATGATTGGCCGGTCGGTCGTGAACAGGGCGTCAAACTCGCGGTCGGACAGCCCGTGGGGATGCTCCGTGTCCGGCTGGAGCCGCATCAGGTCGACGACGTTCACGACGCGAACCTTCAGATCCGGGAGGTGCCGGCGGAGCAGGTCGACCGCGGCCAGTGTCTCGAGCGTTGGCGTGTCGCCGGCGCAGGCGAGGACCACGTCGGGCCTGCCGTCGTCGTTGCTCGCCCATTCCCAGATCCCGATGCCGCGCGTGCAATGAAGCACTGCTTCGTCCATCGACAGATAGTTCAGGGCGGGCTGCTTGCCGGCGACGATGACGTTGACGTAGTTGCGACTGCGGAGGCAGTGATCGGCCACGGACAGGAGGGTGTTCGCGTCCGGCGGGAGGTAGACGCGGATGACCTCCGCCTTCTTGTTGATGACGTGGTCGATGAAGCCTGGATCCTGGTGGCTGAATCCGTTGTGATCCTGGCGCCAGACGTGGCTCGTGAGCAGGTAGTTGAAGGAGGCGATCGGCCGACGCCAGGGGATCTCCCGAGTCATCTTCAGCCATTTGGCGTGCTGGTTGAACATCGAGTCGACGATGTGGATGAACGCCTCGTAGCAGTTGAAGAGGCCGTGCCTGCCCGTCAGCAGATAGCCTTCCAACCAGCCCTGGCAGAGATGCTCGGAGAGGACTTCGACGACTCGGCCACGCGTGGCAAGGTGATCGTCCGTCTCCAGCCGGTCGGCCATCCATGCGCGGTCGGTCGCCTCGAAGACCGGCCCGAGGCGGTTCGATGCCGTCTCGTCCGGCCCGAACAATCGGAACGTCTCGGGGTTGCGCCGGATCACGTCGCGGAGGAATGCTCCGAGGACCCTGGTGGCCTCGCTCGAGGTCGTCGCGGGCGACGGGACCTCGGCCGCGTAGTCCCGGAAGTCGGGCAGCGCCAGGTCGCGCAGGAGCAGGCCCCCATTGGCCCTTGGGTTGG
>DASUPH010000362.1:0-2565 GCA_036276275.1 Candidatus Limnocylindrales bacterium | reverse complement strand
CACGGAGCGGAAGCGGCCGGGACCGAAGGTCCAGATCCTGTTCGCCGAATGCACGAACGCCGACGCGGGCTACGACGCCGCGCGACTTGGCGACGAGTTCCCGGATTTGATCGACGTCGAGGGCACCCTGCTCGACGACCTGCCCGATCGGCTCGACCGCTTCCACTACGACCTCGTCGCCACCACGACGTTCCATGCCGACGAGGCCCAGGCGCTCGTCCACGGCCGCGTCCCGGTCGTCGCGATGCTCGTCGGGCCCGGGTACCTCGAGCTCGTCCACGAGATCGCCGCCCTCCGGGCCGGTTCGCGGGTCGGCCTGGTGTGTGCGACCGAGCGCGGCACCGAGAACATCGCCGAGACGCTGGCCATGTCGGGGACGACGGGCGTCGAGCTCCTGTCGGCGACTCTCGAGGCCGACGAGGATCTCGATCTCATCGACCGGACGGCCGACGTGATCCTCCTCTCGCGCGAGGCGATCGCAAGCGGCGTCGACGGCCGGTTCGGCCGGCCCGAGCGGATGCGCCAGTGGTCATACGAGTTCGATCCGTCCGGGCTGGAGCTCCTCCGCCGCTCGATCGAGCACGTCATGGCCGGACGACGGAGAGAGGCGGTCGGCGCCGCCACGTGACATCCTTCGGCCATGGCTGACGTGGCCGAACGACGACGAGTCCGGACCGGATGAAGACCTGGCGGGTCGGGCGGACGCCACGCCGCGCCCTGCAGATCGGCCCGACCGAGATCGCCGACGACGGCAGCCTCCGGATCGACGACCTCGCCGCGGTCCGCCGGCTCGCCGCCCGCCTCCAGGCGACCGGCGACGCGCCGAGCGCCGGTGCCGGCGAGATCGTCGCCCTCGGCCTCCTCCACGAGGTCGCCCACGTCCTGATCGACCGCTACGAGGCGGAGGTCCGACCGGGAGCCGTCGCGACGGCGCTCTCCGCCGTCGATGCGGCCCTCGGCAAGCGAACGGTCGATCGGGTCCTGCGCCGGTTCGGGATGGAGTTCGGGCCGGAGCCCGACCGGGCGGAAGCGATCGAGTCGCTCTTCCTGCTCGCCCTCGCCGGCGAGAACCCGGCGGCCGACCCGATCCGGCCCCTGGCCGACCCGCAGCCGGTGGCGACCGTCACGGGCTACCCCGAGCTCCTGTCCGCCCTCGACGACGAGCTCGGCGGGGCGGACGGCAGCAGCGAGGCCGGGTTCGGACCGGCCGGCGAGAGCCTCATCGAGATGCTCCGCGCCCCGGCCCGCCACGCGCCATCGTCGCTTGCCGCCCAGCTCCGCTACGTGCGCGAGCGGTGGCGAGCGCTGCTGCCGCCCGACCTGATGGACCGCCTCGTCGGTGGCGAGGACCTGCTCGCCGAGGAGGGTCGCGGCCTCCATCTCCGCTTCGGCGGCGGTGGCGCCGGCGGCGGCGACCGGCGGGGCGAGGCGCCGTCGTTCGCGGGTGCCGACGTCGAGGACGAGCGGTTCTCGGCCGATCGCGAGTGGATGCCGCGGCTCGTCCTGCTGGCCAAGAGCACCTACGTCTGGCTCGACCAGCTGTCGCGCCGGCACGGTCGGGAAATCCGCAGGTTGGATGCGATTCCCGAAGAGGAGCTCGCGGCAATCGCCCGGCGCGGGATCACCGGCCTCTGGCTGATCGGGCTCTGGCAGCGCTCGAAGGCGTCCGAGAAGATCAAGCGCTGGCGCGGCAACGCCGAAGCCGTCGCGTCCGCCTATTCGCTCGACGACTACCGGATCGCCGACGACCTCGGCGGCGAGGACGCGCTGGCCGATCTCCGGGCACGGGCCTGGGCCCACGGCATCCGCCTCGCCAGCGACATGGTCCCCAACCACATGGGGATCGATTCGAGCTGGGTGATCGAGCATCCCGAGCGCTTCATCTCCGTCGACGAGCCGCCGTTCCCCGCCTACCGGTTCGAGGGCCGCAATCTCGCCGACGATCCCCGCGTCGAGGTCCGGATCGAGGACCACTACTGGGACGACAGTGACGCCGCCGTCGTGTTCGAGCGCCGGGACACGCAGAACGGGGAGCGACGCTACATCTACCACGGCAACGACGGGACGAGCTTCCCCTGGAACGACACCGCCCAGCTCGACTTCCTCAAGGCCGAGGTCCGCGAGGTCGTGATCCGGACGATCCTCGACGTCGCCCGGCGGTTCCCGGTCATCCGCTTCGATGCCGCGATGGTCCTCGCGAAACGCCATGTCCAGCGGCTCTGGTACCCGGCGCCCGGCGGCGGCGGCGCGATCCCGTCGCGCAGCGCGCACGGCCTCACGAAGGCGGCCTTCGATGGGCTGATGCCGGACGAGTTCTGGCGCGACGTCGTCGACCGGGTGGCCGCCGAGGCGCCGGACACGCTGCTGCTCGCCGAGGCGTTCTGGATGATGGAGGGCTACTTCGTCCGATCCCTCGGGATGCACCGCGTCTACAACAGCGCCTTCATGCACATGATCCGGGACGAGAACAACGCCGGCTATCGGAAGGTGATCGGGGACACGGTCGAGTTCGATCCGGCGATCCTGGGCCTCTACGTCAACTTCCTGACGAACCCCGACGAGGAG
>DASUPH010000361.1:0-6233 GCA_036276275.1 Candidatus Limnocylindrales bacterium | reverse complement strand
GTGGACAGCCGGACGTTGAGCGCACCCTGGAGCCGGTCGAGACCGTGGATCTCGAAGACCGTCGCCTCGGGCTCGAGACGGACGACCCGGCCGAGCAGTGCCGTCGCCGGGCCGGCGCCGGTCGCGTATTCCTCGGCCATGCCGTGGCCGATGCTCGCGGCCCGCCGGCCGGCCGCGTCGCCGAGGGCGATCGCCACGATCCGGCCCGGCCAGTCGCGCAGACCCCGGGCGAGCTGGGCCACGCCGTCGTCGCCCACGTTCAGGATCGCGACGGGCGGTCCGCTCCCGACCCGGCCGCCGCCGGCGGCGACCATCCGCCGGATCCAGCGGTCGAAGGCCGCGATCACCGCCGCCCGATCGGCGAAGACGTCGGGGTGGTCCCATTCCGCGGACGAGACGACGGCAACACCGGGTCGGTAGGCGTCGAAGTTGCCGGCGTACTCGTCCGCCTCGACGACGAAGGCCGCTCCCCTGCCCCGCCGGGCCGTTGCCGCCAACCCGCCCGTCTCGTCGGTCGCCAGCAGCGCGCCGACGAATGCCGACGGATCCGCTCCGGCGGCCGCCAGGACGTGGACCAGCCAGCCCGCGCTCGTGCTCTTGCCGTGCGTTCCGGCCATCCCGATCAGGGTCCGACCGACGGCGGCGTCGGCGATGACTTGTTGCCAGGGCTCGATCGGGATCCCGGCCGCCCGAGCGGCGCGGAGCTCGGGGTGGTTCGGTTCGATCGCGGTCAGGGCCTTCGTCACGGCCAACCGGTCGGGTGGCGGCTTCCGGGTCACGTGGGCGGCGTCGTGCTGCCAGGCGAGGACGATCCCGGCGGCCTCGAGGGCGGCGCTGTACGGCGACGGACCGCCCGGATCGCAGCCGTCCGGTGCCCCGCCGGCCCAGCTCGCATGGAGGGCCGCCGCGCTGGCGCCGGCGCCCGCGGCGCCGACCACGTGGACCCGCTCGCCGGACGCGATCGGGCGCGCGTCGCGGGCGGGCGCCAGGCCCGCCCCCGGGGTTGCGGTTCCGGTCACCCGTCGCTCCCGATCGCACGCTCGAGCAGGAGCTCCAGGAGGGCGACACCGCTGTCGCGGCGGTTCGCGGCGCGGTCGCCACCCCAGACGATCCGCCGGACGTCGACGCCGCGCTCGTCGGCGACCGCGAGGTACGTCAGCCCCACCGGCTTCTCGTCCGAGCCGCCGTCCGGCCCGGCGATCCCCGTCACGGCACCCGAGCTCGATGCAGCGAAACGCTCTCGAGCGCCCTCGGCCATCGCGCGGGCCACCTGGGCGCTCACCGCGCCGTGTGCCGCCAGGACATTGGCGCCGACCCCGAGCAGGTCGCGCTTCGCGGAATCGGCGTAGGAGACGACCCCGCCCACGAAGAAGCCGCTCGACCCGGCCGTCTCGGTCAGAGCGGCGGCAACCAGGCCGCCGGTGCACGACTCGGCGAGGGCGACGGTCAGGCCGCGGGCGAGGCAGGTCTCCTGGAGTCGCCGCGCGAGCTCGACGAGCGCCTCGTCGCCCATCGCTACTGGTGCTGGGTCTGGACCGGTCCGGCGGGTGGCTGGAACAGCCACGTCTCGGGGATCCCGCGTCTGCCGAGCGCGCCCAGCTGCTGGCCGTTCAGGGTGAAGCTGGTCGCTCCCGAGGAGCCCGTCCGGACCTCGACGGACGTCTGACCCGTGAAGGTCAGGACGTCGCCGGGGTTCAGCGTCTTGCCGGACCGGCCGAAGGTCGCGTCGAGCTTGCCGTCGACCCAGACCTTCACCCAGGCCGGGCCGCCCTTGGCCGCGACCACGAGCGTGACGCCCTTGTAGGCGATCGACACGTGGCGGGTGAGCGATGCGGCCTTGCCGGCGGCATTCGAGGCGGTGGCGACGATCGACCAGCGGCCCGTCGTCAACTGGAGCGGTGTCGAGCCCGTGTTCCAGGTTCCGTCGTCGGCCACGGTGACCGTGATCGGGGCGGGACCCGGCGGGCTACTGGGCAGCGCACTTGCAGCCGGTGTGCCGGTGGCGGGGCCCTCGAAGGTCGCGGCGATCGAGACCGATGTGGCGTTCGTCGCCGTCCCCTGGACCGGGATGGCCCCGTTCTCGAACGTCGTGCCGTCCGCCGGCTGGTCGATCGTGAGGGTCGGCGCCTCGATCGCCCGGGATGGCACGACGATGACGACCATCGCGGCCTGGTCCGCGTGCCGACCGGTCTCGGGATCGGTGGCGTCGATCTTGAACTCGTTCTTGCCCCGCCGCAGGTCGACGCCGACCGACCACGCGCCGGTCGAATCGGCCGAGATCTGGCGATTGCCGCCGGCGAGCTCGATCGTGATCGTCGCACCCGGGATCGACATCCCCTGGAGCGTGTAGCTCGTGGCGTTCTCGTCGAGCTGGAGGGTCGCCTCGCGCGGCGACGTCACGGCGATCGTCGGGGGCTTGTTGAAGCGCAGGACCTGGATCGTCAGCCAGACGCCGACGCCGACGATCAGGATCGTCAGCAGCGCCGCGACGATGATCCCGGTCGAGAACTGGAGGCCCGGCCGTGGCTGGGCGATCGGGCGGGGCACCGTGAGGATCGGTCGGGGCGTCTTCTCGTCGCCCCGCTCCCGCCGCCACTGGCCGACGACCTCCTCGGGATCGAGCCCGAGGTAGAGCGCGTAGTTCCGGAGGAACCCCTTCGTGTAGACGTCGCCGGGCAGCTCCTTGTATTCGCCGCGCTCGAGGGCGGCGAGGTAGCGGGCCCGAATCTTCGTGTCGCGCTCGGCCCGGTACAGGTCGACGCCTTTCCGCTCCCGGGCGGCGTACAGCCGTTCGGGCAGGGCGACGAGGGCGGACCCGCCGGCGGCGGACGCGTTGCGGGCGGTATCGGCGTCGGGGTCCGCGTCCACGGAGGCGCGGTCGCGCACGCCGCCCCGCCGGTCGTCGGCCGAGAGCTCGCCCGCTCGCCTGCGCGCCTCATCCCGTGTCGTCATCGATCCCCGTCCTCGTCGGTGTCGTCCCGTTCGGACGTCCCGCCGCCACCAGATGCGCCGTCACGACGGAGCACCTGGCGAGCGTTCGAGCCGTCGAACGCACCGATGTAGCCCCTGGCCTCCAGCTGGTCGATGATCCGGGCGGCCCGCGCATATCCGACCTTCAGGCGCCGCTGGAGGAGCGAGGCCGAGGCACGATCGTACTCCCGAATCACGTCGACGGCATCGGGCAGGAGCCGGTCCGCTTCCTCGTCGGCGAGGTCGTCGGTCGAGCCGGTGCTCTCCTCGTCGTTCTCGATGATCCCCATGTCGTAGTGGGGGTTCTCGATCTGGTCGGTCCAGTGCTTCGTCACCCGGTGGATCTCGGGGTCCGAGACGAACACGCCCTGGAGCCGCATCGGGCGGGGCAGGTCGGCCGGCTGGTAGAGCATGTCGCCACGACCGATCAGATCCTCGGCACCGGGCGTGTCGAGGATCGTCCGCGAGTCGATCTGGGAGGCCATCGCGAACGCGATCCGGCTCGGGAAGTTGGCCTTGATCAGGCCGGTCACGACATTGACCGATGGTCGCTGCGTCGCGAGGACCATGTGGATCCCGGTGGCTCGCGCCTTCTGGGCCAGCCGGACGATCGCGTCCTCGACGTTCTTGCCCTCGCGCATCATCAGGTCGGCGAGCTCGTCGATGATGATCACGATGTAGGGCATCCGGTCGTCCGGGTCGGCCCGGGTCTCGTTGTAGCCCTTGATGTTCCGGGCAGTGGCGCCGGCGAAGCGCCGGTAACGGCCCTCCATCTCGTTGACGGCCCACTTCAGGGCGGCCTTCGCCCGCTCCGGCTCGGTGATGACCGGGACGAGGAGATGGGGCAGGCCGTTATACGACGCGAGCTCGACCCGCTTGAGGTCCATGAGGATCATCCGGACATCGTCCGGGGTCGCCTTGCAGAGGAGGCTCGTGATGACGGCGTTGACCATGACGCTCTTGCCCGAGCCGGTCGCCCCCGCGATCAGCAGATGCGGCATCTTGGCGAGGTCGACCGCCTTCGCTGCGCCCGCCACGTCCCGCCCCAGGGCGAACGTCAGCTTCGACTCGGCCGTCGTGAACTCGACCTCCTCCAGAATTCGGCGGAGGGCGACGATGTTGAAGTCCTTGTTCGGGATCTCGATCCCGACGGCGCTCTTGCCGGGGATCGGCGCCTCGATCCGGAGCGACCTCGCCGCAAGCGCCATCGCCAGGTCGTCGGCAAGCGCCTCGATCCGCGAGACGCGGACGTCGACGGCAGGCTGGACCTCGTACTGGGTCACGACCGGGCCGGCGTTGCGCTTGTCGATCCTCGCCGAGATCCCGAAGCTCGCCAGCTTCTTGATGATGATCTCCTCGTTCCGGGCATGGGCGGCATCGCTGCCACCAGGCTCGGTCGGATTCTCGATGTCCTCGAGCAACTCGAGAGGCGGCAGGATGTACTCGATCCGCTCCTTCGTCGGCGGCGAGTCGCCGGCATCGGTGATGTCGTCGAGCGTGCGAATCGGACGAGGCGGATCGGCGAGGAGCGTTCCCGAGACGGCGCTGCCGTTCCTCGCGGGGGCGAAGGTCGCCGACGTCGGGACGGTGCTCGGAACGGCCGCCGGAATCCGCTCCTCCTCGCGGCCGCCGCCCCAGATCGGGGTCTGGCCGGGCGAATCGACCGTGCCTCCCACGGCGGCCTTCGACCCGCGCCCACCGCGCGACGCGGGCTCGGCCGTCAATGCGCCCCGGCCCGTCGGGCCCGCGTCCCCCGGCGACAGGTCACGCCGCATCGACGCGGCCGCGGTGCTGCCGAACCAGCGAGCCGTCCCGGTGACCGGGCTGAGCAGCGTCCGGAGTGGCATGTTCAGGCCGTAGACGAGCGCAAGCACGCCCAACCCGATCAGGACGATGAACGCGGCCGGATCCGGCACCCGGTTGCGGAAGATCCCCTCGAGGAACCGGCCGATCCGGCCGCCGGACGCCCACCCGACGACCTCGAGCGCACCGAGCAGGCTCACGTAGGCGACGGCGATGCCGAAGAAGGTCGCGCCCCAGCCGGAGTTCGCCAGCCGGCCTGGACCCCACTCGATGTACCAGCCGGTCAGCAGGAGGAGGAACGGCAGGAGCCAGCGCATCGTCCCGAACCACGGTCCGACGGTCCCGGCCCACCAGTCGGTCAGGCTCCCCTGGCCCGGCAGAATCAGCGCGATCAGCGTCACCGAGCCGAGGATCAGCAGGATGATCCCGATGATCGAGCGGACGACGTCCGGCCCGACCGACGGCACCGGCAGCGACGGCGGCCCCGAAGACCGCCGCCGGCCGCCCGACGACCGGCGTGGAGTGGTGCGACGCTTGGTCGCCATCAGATCTCGACCACGACCGGGAAGACCATCGGCCGCCGTTTGGTCTGCTCGTACAGGTAGCGCGACACGCCGTCCTTGATCTGGCTCTTGAGCAGGCCGATCTCGCTGATGTGATCGCCCGGGTTCTTGATCGATGTCAGGATCCGCTCGATCGCCTCGCCCATCATCGGGTCCTGCTCGTTCTGGTGGACGAAGCCACGGGTGATGATCTCGGGCCGGCCGACGACGTTGCCCGTCTGCTTGTCGATCGTCACGACGACCATGAACATCCCGTCATTGGCCAGCGACTTCCGGTCGCGCAGGACGACCTCGCCGACCTCGCCGACGGACAGCCCGTCCACGAAGACGTAGCCGGCGGGCACGGGCGAACCGCGCCGCGCCGAGCCGTCGGTGTCGATCTCGATCGGCGTGCCGTTCTCGATGATGAAGACGTTCTCGGCCTCGACGCCCGTCTCGATGGCCAGGCGGCCGTGCTGGACCTGCATCCGGAACTCGCCGTGGATCGGGATGAAGTACTTCGGCTTGGTCAAGCCAAGCATCAGCTTGAGCTCCTCCTGGCTGGCATGCCCCGACACATGCGCTCGCTTGATCGTGTGGTAGTACACGTTCGCGCCGGCCTTGAACAGGTTGTCGATGGTCCTGGAGACGTACTCCTCGTTGCCCGGGATCGGGCTGGCGCTGACGATGACCGTGTCGCCCGGCTGGATCTCGACGAACCGATGGTCGCGGTTGGCCATGCGCGCCAGGCCGGCCATCGGCTCGCCCTGCGCGCCGGTCGTGGCGATGACGAGCTTCGCGTCGGGGTGATCCTTGATCTTGTCCTTCGACACGATCCGCGACGGGTCGTACTTGAGATAGCCGAGATCGGTCGCGACCTTGAAGTTCTGCTCCATCGACCGACCGATGACCGACACG
>DASUPH010000360.1:0-2846 GCA_036276275.1 Candidatus Limnocylindrales bacterium | reverse complement strand
CCGAGACCGAGTCCCGGCAGCTGGCGGCCGAGTTCGAGCAGGCCAAGGGCGAGGCCAGGGCGAAGGCCCAGGCCACCGTGGCCGCGCAGCGAGCGAAGGTCGAGGCCATCGTCGGCCGGATCGACAGCGCGACCAAGCAGTCGAAGGCCGCCTTCGAGGCTCGACTCGCGACCCTCCACGCCCAGCTCAATAGCGCTCGCGCGGAACAGCGCACCCGGATCGAGGCTCGGATCGACGAGGTCAAGGCCACGAACCAGGCCCGCCAGGAGAAGCTCGGAGAGGCTCGCAAGCATGCGAAGGCCGCGCTCGAGCTGACCGGCGAGGCCATCCGGGTCTGATCGACCCGGCCAACCCCTTCACGTGCGGCGGAGCCACGGCATGACGACATCATCCGTGGCTTCGCCGCGCTTCACCTTCGGTCGGTCCCATCGCGACGGATCGGATCCCGGGCGGTCCTACGTGAGGATCGTCTGGGAGGCCACATCGGCGCCGATGAGCCTCGTGCTCTTCGGCGTCTCGGCCGTTCTCGTGGCGCTCGGCCTGGCGATCGACGCAGCGGTCACGGCGATCCCGCTCCTCCTCAACATCCTCGTAACCGCCGGCCTTGAGGCCCGGGCCAAGCATCGCCTGGAGCAGCTGCGGATCCTGTCCTCACCGACGGCGACCGTGATCCGGAACGGACTCGAGTCGCGAGTCGATCCAGGGCAGCTCGTCGAGGGTGACCACATCGTCGTCGCGCGCGGCGACCAGATCTCGGCCGACGGCGAGCTGATCGTCGGCGAGGTCGAGGTCGATGAGTCCCTCGTCACCGGCGAGTCGGAGCCGGTCGTCCGCCGGCCCGGCGATCCGTTGCTGTCGGGCAGCGTGTGCGTGTCCGGGAAGGCAACGGTACGGGTGATCCAGACGGGGTCCGCGAGCTACGCCGGTCGGCTGACGACCGAGGCGCGCGCGACCCGCACGGAGCGCACGCCGCTCCAACTCGACATCGAGCGGCTCGTCTACACCACGGCTGTCCTCGTCGCTGCCGTGACCGCGATCGTCGCTGTCGCGGCCCTGGGTCGCCACCCCGACACCGGCCAGGTCGCACGGGCGGCGGCCGTGCTCGTCGCGCTCGTCCCCCAGGGCCTCTCGATCATGAGCACTGTTTCGTACGCGATGGGCGCTCTCCGGATCAGCCGCGCCGGCGCGCTCGTCCAGCGCATCAGCGCGGTCGAGTCGATCAGCCGGGTCGATGCCCTCGTCCTCGACAAGACCGGCACGATCACGAGCCCCGACCTCGAGGTCACCGAGGTGCGCTGGCTGAACATCGACATCGACGCCGGGCGGCCGCTCGTCCGGGCGGTCGCGGGACAGCCGGGATCGACCGATCGAGTCGGCGAGGCGATCGGTCGTTGGCTGGTGGCCCAGGATGGCAGCGACGAGCCCCCCGCCACCGACGTCGCGGAGGTCGTGCCGTTCTCGTCCGCGCGGCGCTGGTCGGGAGTGGTCCTTGCCGGCCCGCGCGCGTCCGCCGCCATCCTTGGCGCGCCCGAGGTCGTCCTCGACGCGTCGCGCGACGCCGATCTAGCGGCCGAGGCGGAGCGATGGATGGCCGGGGGCCGTCACGTGCTCGTCGTCGCGAGAGCCGCCGGCACGTCGCTCCACGGCCCCGACGGCTCGCCCATGCTCCCGGCGGACAGGAAGGCGATCGCCCTGCTGGGGTTCGCGGAGCGCTTGCGACCCGACGCCGCGGCGACCCTGAAGGCCCTCGCGGACGAGGGCGTCCGGATCCGTGTCGTGTCGGGCGATGCGCCACAGACCGCCGCAGCAGCCGCCGAGGCCGCCGGCCTCCACGACGCCGTTGGCCACCAGGCGATCGGGGCAGATCTCGACGAGCTGGACGACGACGCCCTGGCCGACCGGCTCGACGACCTGACGGTGATCGGGCGGGTCCAGCCGGCGATGAAGGCCCGGATCGTCCGCGTCCTGCGGTCGCGGGGCCGCTACGTCGGCATGATCGGTGACGGCGTCAACGACATTCCCGCCATCAAGGCCGCGAACGTCGGCGTTGCGATGGAAAGCGGCACGAGCGCGTCGCGCGCGGTCGCCGATATCGTCCTGCTGAACGATCGGTTCGCCGTCGTCCCACTGGCGGTTGCCGAGGGTCGGCGGATCGTCGACGGCATGGTCGGCGCGGCGTCGCTGCTGCTGACCCGGACCCTCTACATGCTCGTGATCGTGCTCGCCGCGGCGCTCGCCGGGGTCGACTTCCCGTTCTCGCCCCGGAATAACTCGCTCCTGGCGCTCGTGACCGTCGGACTGCCGAGCCTCGTCGTGCTCAACTGGGCGCGGCCCGTCCGAACGCCCGCGAGCGTCCTCCGCACCGTCCTCGGGTTCGCCGTTCCTGCCGCGGTCGCGGTTGCCGTGGTCGCCTTCCCGGTCTACTGGGCGTACCTCCGTGAGACGGGCTCGGTCGAGCTCGCGCGCTCGGCGCTCGTCACGATTGCGGTTGACTGCGGGACGCTCCTCATCCTCCTTCTGACGCAGCCCGAACGACGCGGCGACCACCGCCCCGCAATCCTGGCGATTGCGATGGTTGCCCTGTACGCCCTGATCTCTGCCCTCCCGCTCGCCCGCACCTTCTTCGACCTCGAGCCGCTCGCGATCGCGGACGCTGTCGTCCTCGCCCTCGTCGCAGGCGTCTGGGCGCTCGGGCTGGTGGCCCTCCGGAGGATGGACCTGCCGCGCCGCTGGGCGCTGTGGCGGTCGGCATCCGGCACGTCGACCGGGGCTTGACGGCGCGCCAGTCCACCCCAATCGACCGGATCGGGTGACGCCCGCTCATCCCGGCAGGGTCGAGGCTGACG
>DASUPH010000359.1:0-2940 GCA_036276275.1 Candidatus Limnocylindrales bacterium | reverse complement strand
AGCCGGCGCCCTGCTGGCGAAGCTCCAGCTCGCCCTCGCGCGTGCCCGCGAACAGGAGATGGGTGTGGGGGTCGACGAGGCCCGGCGTCACCGCGCCGCCGCGGGCGTCGAGTCGGGCGAAGCGCTCCAGCGGGTAGCCCTCCGCCTGGAGGATCCGTTCCACGTCCGACCGGGCGCCAACCGCGAGAATCCGACCATCCCACGCGGCGACCACGGGCGCCCCGTCACCCTCCGAGCCAGCCGTCGCCGCCTGACGGCCGACCTCGGCCTGGGTCGAGCCGAACCGCGGCCCGCCGGCCATCGTCACGATCTCGGCCGCGCCGACGACCAGCAACCCCGGCGGATCTGGCTCGCCCCGGCCACCGGGGAGGACACGGAGCGTCACGACGGGCCGGCGTCCCTCATCGCGTGGAGCCGCTTCGGGCGGCGTCGAGCCGGAGCTCGAGCGCCTGCATCGGCGAGAAGTCGCGCAGGTGGAGGAACGTGGCGGCCGCCGCGAGGCGGTCCTCGACCGTCGCGTCCGGCGGCGTTCCGACGTGGTCCGCGACGTCGAGGAACGCCGCGAGCGGGGCGAGGCCGATCAGCTCCGACTCGTGGAGCTCGATGCCATCCTCCGCCGCCTCGGCCCGGACCGTCTCCCAGACGCGCCAGAGTGGTGTCATCCGGAAGTCCAGGATGTTCATCGAGACCTGGGCGCGGTCCAGCTCGTCGATGAAGAAGCCGTTGGCCTGGACCCGAGGCAGGCCACCGCCCGACTCGCGGACGCGGCGGGCGATCCGCTTCGCCAGCTCCACGTCCGGCGTATCGAGATTGATGTTGTAGGCGATCAGGAACGCGCGCGCTCCGACCGCGACCGCGCCCGCCGACGGGTGCATCCTCGACGGGCCGACGTCCGGCTCGCGTCCGCGTGTCGAGATCTCGACCTTCAGCCCCTCGTACTGGCCGCGCCGGACGTCGGCCAGCTTGACCCGGTCGCTCCGCCGGGCGGCTTCGGCATAGAGATAGACCGGCAGGTCGAACCGCTCGGCGATCCGCTCCGCGAATGCACGAGCGATCTCGACCGCCTCATCCATCGTCGTGTCACCGAGCGGAACGAAGGGGATGACGTCGACCGCCCCGATCCGGGGGTGCTCGCCCACGTGCTCGTCCATGTCGATCTCGCTGATCGCGCCGGCGATCAGCCGTTCGAGCGCTTCCGAGACCGAATCGGCGCGCCCGGCCAGGGTGAACACCGAGCGGTTGTGGCTCGCATCGCTCGTTCGATCGAGGAGATGGACCCCCTCGACCGAATCGATCGCGGCCGCCAGGCGATCGACGATGTCGAGGCGGCGACCCTCGGACACGTTCGGGACCGATTCGACGAGACGCTCGGACAACCCGGCAGGCAGCTGCGACATCGCCGGTTATCGTGCCACGCGGCGACCGGCCGATCCGGGCCCGGGCGTTGGCCGCCAACTGCGTTGACTAACTCGTGTTAGACGATAGACTAACGTGCCCGCCCGCCCCTCGCCCGCCCGCCTGTCAGCTCGAGGTGCCCGTTGGACGCGCCGACCGCCCCCCGCCGGAGCCTCTTCCGCCACCCGAACTACGCGCGTCTGTGGACCGCGGCGACCGTGTCCCTGTTCGGGACGCAGGTCAGCCAGATCGCGATCCCGTTCTTCGCCGCCGTCATCCTGAATGCGTCGCCCGGCCAGGTTGGCCTGCTCGTGACGATCGAGTTCCTGCCGTTCCTCCTGTTCACGCTCCCGGCCGGCGTCTGGGTGGATCGGTTCCCGAAGAGACGGATCCTCGTGATCGGCGACCTGGGCCGGGCAGCCATGCTCGTGTCGATCCCGATCGCCTATGCCTTCGACGCCCTGACGATCTGGCAGCTCTATGTCGTCGGCTTCTTCAACGGCCTGATGACCGTGTTCTTCGACGTCGCCGACCAGTCGTACCTGCCGACGATCCTCGAGCGAGACGAGCTGGTCGAGGGCAACGCCAAGCTCCAGATCAGCCAGTCCTCGGCCCAGATCCTCGGTCAACCGTTCGGTGGGGGGATCGTCGCCCTGCTCACGGCGCCCGTGGCCGTCCTGATCGACGCGGTCAGCTACGTCGTGTCGGCGGGCCTGATCCTCTCGATCCGGGAGCGGGCGCGTGGCCTCGGGGCCCGGATCCGTCCGTCGGACCCCGTCGCGAACGTGCTGGCGACGGAAGCGGACGATGTCGCACCGTCCCCCGCCGCAGCGGCCGCGGTCAGCGAGGATCGCCCGACCGCGGCGCTCGACGCCGACGGCGGCATGCGCCGGCAGATCGTCGACGGGCTGCGCTACATCCTCCGGCACGACTACCTGGCGAACATCGCCGCGACGACCGCCAGCTCGAACCTCTTCGGCAACATCGCATTCGCGATCTTCCCCGTCTATGCGTACAAGGTGCTCCTGCTCAGCCCCGCCGCCGTGGGCACGATCGGCGGCATCGGCGGCGCCGGCGTCCTGCTCGGTGCACTCGTCGCGAACCGGGTCCAGGCTCGTCTCGGGGTCGGTCGGACGATCATCCTGACCGCGGCGTCGTTCGGGCCCGTCGCGGTGCTGATCCCGTTCGCGACCCCGGAAACCGGGTTCTGGCTCGTCTCGATTTCCCTGTTCCTCGGCGGCCTGCTCAACGTGATCTACAACGTGTCGCAGGTCAGCCTCCGCCAGGCGATCACGCCCGAGCACTTCCTGGGCCGGATGAACGCGACGATGCGCTTCCTCGTCTGGGGCACGATCCCGATTGGGTCACTGATCGGCGCCGGCCTGTCGGAGGTGATCGGCGTCCGGCCGACGATCTGGGTCGGGGCGCTCCTATCGTTGCTCTGCTTCCTGCCTGTCTTCTTCTCGCCGGTCCGCCACATCCGGACGATCCCGACGGAGGACCCGACCTGAGCCGAGCGGCCGGCCGTCGGGCCTTCGATCATCG
>DASUPH010000358.1:0-7095 GCA_036276275.1 Candidatus Limnocylindrales bacterium | reverse complement strand
AGCTGTTCGACCTTGGGACGTTCATCCGGATGATCGAGAGGCACGGGCCGGTCGCCGAGCTCAACCCCATCGCCCACTTCCTGCTCTCCGACTTCGGCCTGCCGTTCGTGGTCGTCGCCAAGATCGCGATGCTGAGCTTCGTCGTCGCGGTCGTCGCGGTCCTCGCCGGGAAAGCGGCGATCGGGCATCCCCGGCTGGTTGGCGGCGTCGTTGCGGCGGCGATCGTCGCCGGCCTCGTCGGCGGCTGGTCGAACGCACGCATGATCCTCTGACGGGCCCCGAGCTCGGTCGCCGGCCGGCCGGCTCGCCACGCTTGTCGGCCGACGCGACGCCGGGGGCGCCGCGGGCCTACACTCCGACGGTCCCGATCGGGACGGAAACGGGAGGTCCACCGATGGGTTCGATTCGTCTCCATGGCGCGCTGGTCAGCGCACTCGTCCTCGTCGCCGTCGCCTGCGGCGGCGGCTCGCCCGCCGTTGCCAACGATCCGGCGGGATCCGTTCAGGCGGCCATGACCGCGGTCAGCTCCGGCGGCCTTGCGAAGATGGTCGAATTCTCCTGCGCCGCCAAGAAGGCCGACCTGACGAGTGCCTTCGGCGGCGGAAATCTCGGGGCGCTCGAGGCGGCCGGGATCAAGGCCGACGACATCTTCAACGCGATGTCGATCTCGTTCTCGAACGTCACGACCAAGGAGGTCAGCAAGACCGACACGGCCGCGACCGTCCACGTGACCGCCGACATGAAGACGTCGGTCGATGCGACGAAGTTCAAGGCGATCCTGAAGACGATGATGGCTGCCCAGGGCCAGCCCGTCGACGACGCGACGATCGACGCCGCGATGACCGCGATGTCCACTTCGCTGTCGCAGACCACGAAGCTCGACGAGGACCTCAGCGTCGTCAACGAAGGCGGCAAGTGGCTGATCTGCGAATGATCCGCGGCTGATCCGCGACGGGAGCGGCGGCTGGTCCGCGGCCGATCCGCTCCCCGCCGGCCCGACTCTTCGGTGCGTCCGGGCACCGCACGCAACTTCTCCGCTTGACACCGGTACTTCCCGGCCGATACTGACGCCCAGCCCAAGCGACCGCGTCGGTGCTGCCTCCGTCAGGCGCACGACACGCGCTCCATGGGCCGGGCACGTCGCTGGAGGGGGACGAGCGAATGGGGGCGTTGAACCGGCCGTCACGGCGATCGGCCTGTTCGCGCTCGCGGTCGTCCCGCCAGCCTCTACCCACTTCAGCCGCAGGACCCGTCGTCGGGCTGCGGCTTGTTCCCATGTCATCCACGGGGGCGTGGCGTCGCTAGACAGCTGCGCCCACCGGCGCGGGGAGGATCGGATATGCACGGTCGGATTACTCGACGATCATCGATCCGAAGTCGCCTGACGGCCGCGCTCGGAGGAATGCTCCTCCTGTTCGGGTCGATCGTTCCGGTCGTTCCCGTCTACGCCGCCAGCCCGATGACGATCGTGAACGTCGACAGTCCCGACCCGGTCGTGTCCGGTCAGCAGATCACGTACACGATCACGATGGTCAACACGGGTGGGGCGAAGGTCAGCAACGTCATCCTCAACGACCAGTTCAACGGGGTCGTGGGCTTCGGCAATCCGCCCCTCCTGGATGCCGTGAGCACCCGCGGCGGCTGCACCCAGAACAACGTCCAGGTCACCTGCAACGCGGGCGAGATCCCGGGCAACGGGAGCTGGACCGTCACGATCCGGGGGATCGTCACGGCCTCGACGGGTTCGACGATCAACAACATCGCGACCGTCACGGGCAACAAGTCCGCGCAGACCTTCACGAACTCGGCCTCGGCCACCACCCAGGTGACCGGGACGGCGCCGGGCGGCAACAGCCCGGACCTGACGATCGGGAAGAACGGACCGCTCAGCGCCGCGGCCGGCGGTGACATCACCTACACCCTGACCGTCAACAACATCGGCAACGCGGCGGCGACCGGCATCAAGGTCACCGACACCGTGCCTCTCGACACGGCCCAGCCGATCACGGCGACGGCGACCAGCCTCTTCACCTGCGGTGTCGTCGGTGCCCTCGTCACCTGCACCGGCGGCCAGGTCAATGCCGGAGCGAACGGCACGATCACCGTGAAGGGCAAGGCGCCGGCGACCGGGCCGCTCGTCAACACGTCGGTGGTCGACCCGGAGAACACGATCGATGAAGGCGTGCTCGGCAGCGCCACCGATGCGGCGGAGCTGAACAACAACTCCAACACGGTCACGACCGCCGTCTCTCCGATCCCGCCCCCGCCTCCCGGGCCGATCACCCTCGACAAGGTCGGGCCTCCCGAGGCCGTGCCGGGCGAGGTCATCCACTACACGATCACCGTGACCAACGGCAACATGGGTCGAGCCGACTACCTGACGATGACGGATGGGACCCAGGGTCTCCAGGCGGCCAGCCTGACGGTCGACTCGGCGACCTCCCAGAGCGGAACGGCGCCGGTGTGCGCCGTCGCGGCCCCGACGGTCACCTGCACGATGACCCGCCTCGGGGTCGGCGACACGATGATCGTCAAGATCAGCGGCATGGTCGTCGCCTCGGCCGGCTCGACGATCATCAACAACGCCTCGATCAATGCCAACATCAAGAACACCGGCTTCTCGGCCAACGACTCCGTCCAGACGATCATCCGCCCGGGCGCCGACCTGACGATCACGAAGTCGGATAGCCCGGACCCGGTCTGCGCGTC
Organism: Candidatus Limnocylindrales bacterium; assembly: GCA_036276275.1. Classification (GTDB taxonomy): domain Bacteria; phylum Chloroflexota; class Limnocylindria; order Limnocylindrales; family CSP1-4; genus CF-46. The sequence continues at coordinate 4,386 of DASUPH010000358.1, read as the reverse complement.
GTCGTTCCCGGGCGGCCCGCAGCCGTGCGGCGGCGGCCTCACGTACACCTTCACGGTCAGCAACAGCGGCATCAACACCATCACCAACGTCCTCGTCCGCGATCCGCTCCCGGCCGGGACGACGTACGACGACGGCGCGTCATCCCCACTCTGCAATCCCGATCCGCTGAACCCCGGGGTCGTGCTGTGCACGATCCCGAGCCTCGGCCCGGGCGCCTCCTTGACGTTCTCGATCAAGCTCCAGGCGCCTGCGTCGCTCGGCTCGATCACGAACGTCGTGAACGTCGACCCGTTCAACACCGTGTTCGAGTCGGACGAGACGAACAACCACGCCTCGGCGACCACGAACGTCGTGACCGGCATCGACCTCGTCGTCTCGAAAACCGCGTCGCTGGACCCGGTCGCCACGAGCGGGACCGAGGTCTACACGATCACCGTCGACAATATCGGCACGCAGGACGCGACCGGCATCAAGGTCCGGGACACGCTGCCGGCGGGCACGATCTTCCTGAGCGCGACGGCCGACAACGGCTTCACGTGCTCGTATTCGGCGCCGAACGTCGAATGCGTCGGCGGCTCGATTCTCGGGACCGCGAGCGAGCTCTATCACCCCGGCCCGCCCACTCCCGACGACGCCACGATCATCATCAAGGTCTTCGCCCGGCCGACCGTCGGGACGATGCACAACGAGGTCCGGGTCGATCCCGACGGGACGATCGCGGAGGCGAACGAATCCAACAACTTCTTCGCCCTCAATACCGACGTCACGAACGGTGGCGCCGTCATCGGTGCGTTCAACGAGCTGACCGTCGCCAAGACCGGACCCGCGTCCGTCGCGACGAGCGGTGTCACGACCTACACGCTCACGGTGAGCAACGACGGGACCGACCCGGCGGTCAACGTGACCGTCCGCGACATCCTCCCGGCCGGCTTCACCTACATCGATGCGTTCGACACGGTCCTCAACGCGAACGCGTTCCTCTGCTCGCCCGGAGCCGGCAACTCCGTCGACTGCACCGGCGCGACGATCGCCCCCGCCGGATCGCGGATCGTGACGATCCGGGCGTTCGCCTCGGCGATCCCCGGGGTCTACACGAACCAGGCGATCGTCGATCCGGGCAACCTGATCCCGGAAGGCAACGAGCTCAACAACGCGGCCTCCGCCCAGACCACGGTCACGGTCGGTCCGCCCACCCAGTACATCGACCTGACGATCAGCAAGACCGGGCCGGCCCTGGTGACCCCCGGCAGCCTGATCACCTACGACCTCACGATCTCGAACATCGGGACCAACCCGGCCTTCAACGTCGCCGTCCGCGACCTGCTGCCGCCTGGCACGACGATGGTCTCGGCGCGCGACATCACCGACGGCCCGCCGCCGACCCCGCTCGGCCCGGGCGCGTTCATCTGCAGCCAGCTGGCCGGCATCGTGGACTGCACCGGCGGGACGCTCGACGGCTCGCTTGACCTCGTGTCGGGTGTCGGCACCGTCCGCAAGATCCAGATCAAGGTGACTGCGCCGCTGGCCGTCACGGACCTCACGAATAACGCGATCGTCGATCCCCAGAACGCCCTGCCCGAGGGCAACGAGACGAACAACACCGCCAGCTTCGACACGAATGTCCGCTCGAAGATCGATCTCACGATCGCCAAGAGCGGCCCGACGACCGCCTCCCAGAACACCACCCAGACGTACGAGCTGACGGTCACGAACACCGGCGACGATCCGGCATACAACGTCGTCGTCCGGGATGCCCTGCCCGTGGGCCTGATCCCGCTGCTGGCGTTCACCACCGACCCGGGCACGACCGACTTCAGCTGCCAGGTCCAGGAGAACCCGATCAACGTCGTCACCTGCTCGGGCACGCTCGACGGCACGACGGACCAGCTCTCGACGTTCACCAACGAGGTGAAGATCAAGATCCTGGTCTTCGTGACCGCCCAGAACGGCACCCTCGACAACGAGGCCTGCGTCGATCCGAACAACACGATCGTCGAGATCGAGGACTTCCTGAACAACTGCTCGACCGTCTCGACGGCGATCGGCAAGCCCGACGTCTCGATCAACAAGGCGGCCGACCTGGCCACGGCGACGCCCGGCCAGAACGTCGTCTACACCCTGACCGTCAGCAACGTCGGCGACGGCCCGACGACGAGCCCGGTCACGATCAGCGATCCACTCGCGCCCGGCCTGACCCTGGTGTCGGCGTCGGCGACGAACGGCTTCACCTGCACGCAGGCCGTCCCGGTCTCGTGCGACAACGGGGTCGCCAGCGACGTCCACGCCGCGGGCCTGATCACGGTGGTGACGATCACCGCGACCGTCACCGGTACGTCCGGTCCGATCACGAACACCGCGACCGTGAGCGCCGACACCCAGGAACCGCCGGCCGCGAGCGGCAACAACACCGCCAGCGTCACCCTGAGCACCGGCGGCAGCGGCATCGACCTCGTCGCCGTCACCTACACGGACCTGCCGGATCCCGTCCCGCAGGGCGACTCGGTGACCTTCACGGCCGTCGTCAGCAACGCCGGCTCGGCGAACGCCACCGGCGTGAAGATCCAGGACGTGTTCTCGAGCCTGACCGGCCTCACGCTCGTGTCGGCAACGGCGTCGCAGGGCTTCTCGTGCGCCCTCGCGGCCCTCATCGTCGAATGCAACGGCAATCTCAACGCCGGCCAGTCGACGACGATCAAGATCGTCTTCCAGACGGACTCGACGGCACCGCCGAGCGTGTCCAGCACGGTCACCGTCGACCCGGCTCCGCCGCTCGGTGGCGCCATCCCGGAGACCAACGAGGCCAACAACACGAAGAGCCAGGTGACGACGATCAGCAACGCGATCTGCAGCACCTGCGTCGACCTGATCATGGGTTCGATGATCGAGATCCCGGACCCGGTCAAGGTCGGTGACAACCTCGTCTACACGATCACCGTCGGCAACGTGGGCGACCAGACGACGGACACCTCGCCGTCCGCTGACCTGCTGATCTTCTTCGACCTCGTCGGAGACTTCACGCTGGTCAACCGGACGGCCTCGAACGGGATCTCGTGCGCCACGGACGGCACGACGACCCCGGGGGTCGACCTCCTGTCCAACTGCACGGGCGAGCTCGGACCGGGTCAGGGCACGATCATCACGATCACCGTGACGCCGAACTCGACCGGGACCATCGACGCAACGGCGTTCGCCGATCCGTCCGGCGCCTATTTCGGGCCCGGCAACATCGCGGAGTTCAACGAGTCGAACAACGGTCCGGCGACCGCCAGCACGACGGTGAACCCGTGACCTACTCTCCCGGTCGCCTCCGGCGAGCCCTGATGGGCTCGCTGGTCGCGATCGCTCTCGCGACGAGCGGCCTCTTCCTGCAGGCCCCGGCGGGCTCGTCATCCACGGCCGTCGCCGTGGACTGCGCCCGCCGCTACCTCGCCGGCGGTGACCACCTGCCCGCCGGGCACGAGGTCTCCGAGACCGAGAAGTACCCGAAGCAGCTGCTCGACGATCACCTCGCCAACTGGGGCCCGTGGTGTCTCTACAACACGAGCAGCAATGGAACGACGTCCTCGTCCTACATCAGCGGCGGGCAGCTCGCCCGCAGCTGGAACCTCGCGGCGAATCTCGTGACGATCCAGGTTGGCGGCGAGAACTCGAGCATCGTCGACCTGATCGACTCCTGCTTCGACAAGCTCAAGGACCATGACTTCACCGGGGCCAACGTGTGCGCCGCGATCGTCCTCGCGAACCAGAGCGCGTTCACGCAGCTCCAGCTCAACCTGACCACGATCCTCCAGCAGTACCGCGTCCTCGCCGCGCGGAACCCGAACCTCGTCGTCGCCGTGATCGGCTACCCGAACCCGTACCCCGACGCCATCGAGGTGACCCCGAAGATCGTCGAGCTGTGCATCCCGCTGATGGACACGATCGCAACATGCGGCATCCGCTGGGCGCAGTTGCCGCCGGCGCTCGTCACGCTCGACCTCGCCATCAAGAAGCTCAACTCCTCCATCAAGGACGACGTCGCCAACTTCCAGCGAGCGGCGAACGGCCAGCGCTTCGTCTTCGTCGACACGTACGACAAGCTGCGCGACCACTGCATGAAGATGGAGGTCACGATCAAGACGAAGGTCGAACACCCCGAGGAGAACGGCGCCGTGCACGAGCACGACTAGCCGGCCGTGAACTTCGGGTGCTCGAACGCCTGGTTCGTGGCCGGTGACGATGGGACGAAGACGCCGGAGTATCTCGACCCCGCGGCGCCCGGCGTCCTGATCCTGAAGAGCCAGACCACGACCGGGATGGGCATCCATCCCAACGCCGACGGCGCCAACTGCATCTCCGACCTCATCTTCGAGGCGGACACGATCGAGCCGGGCGTGACACCCCTG
>DASUPH010000357.1:0-2290 GCA_036276275.1 Candidatus Limnocylindrales bacterium | reverse complement strand
GGGTCGACGGCATCATCGTCCAGATGCCACTTCCGCCGACCGTCCGCCTGCGGGCCGTGATCGACGCGATCGACCCGGCCAAGGATATCGACGGGATCCACCCGCTCAACGCCGGGCTGCTCCGCCTCGGATATGACGGCTTCCTGCCCGCCACCGCCCACGCCGCGGTGGAGATCCTGCGTCGATCCGGGATCGAGATCGAGGGTCGCGACGCGGTCGTCATCGGTCGGTCGGCCGTGGTCGGCATGCCTGCCGCATTCCTTCTCGTACGGGAGGACGCGACGGTGACCGTGTGTCATTCGCGGACGCGCAACCTCGCCGGTCACGTTCGGCGAGCGGACATCGTGGTGGTCGCCGCCGGGGTGCCCGGCCTTGTGACCGGGGCCATGCTCAAGCCGGGAGCGGTGGTCGTCGACGTCGGGATCAACGTCGTCGACGGACGGATCGTCGGCGACGTCGACTTCGCATCGGCGCGCGAGGTGGCGTCGGCGATCACGCCGGTTCCCGGCGGCATCGGCCCGCTGACAAACGCGCTTCTGCTCACGCACTTGATCCGGGCTGCCGAACGACAGACGCCCACGCAACGGACGATGATCCAGCACGCCGCAACTCGAGGAGACCGATGAGCTTTCCGTCCGATCTCGAGATCGCCCGGGCCGTCACCCCGCGTCCGATCATCGACGTGGCGCATGACCTCGGGATCGCCGATGGCGAGCTCGAGCTGTACGGTCCAACCAAGGCCAAGGTCACCCTCGAAGCGATCCGCCGTCTCGAGGCCGAGCGCCCGCGAGGGAAGTACGTGGTCGTCACCGCGATCACGCCGACGCCGCTGGGCGAGGGCAAGTCCACGACGTCGGTCGGGTTGGCCCAGGGGCTCAACTTCATCGGCAAGCGGTCGGCGGTCTGCATCCGGCAGCCGTCGCTCGGACCGGTCTTCGGCATCAAGGGCGGAGCCGCGGGTGGCGGCTACAGCCAGGTCATCCCGATGGAGGACTTCAACCTCCACCTGACCGGCGACGTCCACGCCATCGGCGCGGCCCATAACCTTGCCGGCGCCTTCCTCGACAACAGCCTCCACCACAAGAACCCGCTTGGCATCGACCCGCACGGCATCGTCTGGCCTCGCGTCCTCGACATCAGCGACCGCGCACTCCGCCATGTCGTCATCGGCCTCGGCGGTCGAGAGGATGGCATCCCGAGGGAGACCGAGTTCGTGATCACCGTCGCTTCCGAGGTCATGGCGGTCCTGGCCCTTGCCACGGACCTGCACGACCTTCGCGCACGCGTCGGCCGGATCGTCCTGGCGACCACGACGGACGGGACGCCGGTCACCGCGGAGGACCTCAGGGTGGCCGGCGCGATGACCGTCCTGCTGCGCGACGCGATCAAGCCGAACCTGCTGCAGACCCTGGAGGGTGGGCCGGCGTTCGTTCATGCCGGCCCATTTGCCAACATCGCCCACGGCAACAACTCGATCATCGCGGACCGACTGGCCCTGGTGACCAACGACATCGTGTGCACGGAAGCCGGCTTTGGGGCCGACATGGGAGCCGAGAAGTTCTTCGACATCAAGTGCCGCGCGTCCGGGCTCAATCCGGATGCGGCCGTCGTGGTCGCCACGGTCCGGGCGCTCAAGATGCACGGCGGCGTCGGCAAGATCGTGGCCGGCAAGCCGCTCGACCCGGCGCTGCTCGAGGAAAACGTCGACGCCGTCCGGCGCGGCGCGGCCAACCTGGCCAAGCAGATCGAGAACGTCACGATCTTCGGGGTTCCCGCGGTCGTGGCGATCAACTCGTTCCCGACCGACACGCCTGCCGAGGTCGAGGCGATCCGGGAGGTCGCCCTCGCCGCCGGAGCTCGCGATGCCGTCGTCGCCACCCATTTCGTCGACGGCGGGAAGGGGGCGGTGGCGCTCGCCGAGGCCGTCTGGGCGGCGACCGAGAGCGGGGAGGCGAAGTTCGAGTTGCTCTACCCGGACGACATGGCGCTGGCGGTCAAGATCGATGTGATCGCCACCAGGATCTACGGCGCCGACGGGGTCGATTTCCTGCCTGCCGCGAGCAAGTCACTCAAGCAGTTCGAGGAGATGGGTTACGGGCACCTGCCGATCTGCATGGCCAAGACGCAGTATTCGCTCAGCCACGACGCGTCGCTCAAGGGTCGACCGACCGGTTTCCGGGTGCCCATCCGCGAGGTTCGCCTCTCCGCCGGCGCGGGCTTCATCACGCCGTTGTGCGGCGAGATGCGGACGATGCCTGGGCTGCCTTCCCGACCGGGCGGCGAGAACATC
>DASUPH010000356.1:0-7809 GCA_036276275.1 Candidatus Limnocylindrales bacterium | reverse complement strand
ACCGGCACGCATACCAGGAACCCGCCGAGGCCAAGCTCGAGATGGACGGCGACGATCCGGGCCGCCTCCTCGACCGAGGCGACGGTCTCGGGTGACGCGAGCCCGCTCGACCGGGCGTAGAAACCCGGCAGCTCGGCCTGGCCGATCGTCACGACCGGAACGCCGCGGGTTTCGAGGTATTCGAGGGTCGCAGGCACGTCGAGGATCGCTTTCGGGCCGGCGCAGACGACGGCCATCGGCGTTCGACCGAGCTCCTCGAGATCGGACGAGATGTCCAAAGACGGAGATGGGCCACCCAGCGCGCCTCGGTGGACGCCGCCGATCCCGCCCGTCGCGAAAACGCGGATCCCGGCCGCGTGGGCCGCGATCATCGTCGCCGAGACCGTCGTCGCCGCCCAGCTGCCGAGGGCGAGAGCCACCGCCAGGCTCGGCCGGGCCGCCTTCCGGACGGATCCCGCCGGGGCGATCGCGAGCCCCTCCAGCGCCTCGTCGTCCAGCCCGACGAGCAGCCGCCCGTCGTGGATCGCCACGGTCGCCGGCACGGCGCCGCTCTCCCGCACCGCGGCCTCGGACGAGCGAGCGACCTCCAGGTTCGCCGGGTACGGCAGGCCATGGCTGATCAGCGTCGACTCGAGGGCCACGACGGGCCGGCCATCGGCCAGCGCCGCCGCAACGTCCGCCGCGACGACGAGCCGGTCGCCGATCACAGATCGAGCTCCTTCGGCACCGTCGCGAGCTGGCGAGCCGCGGTCCGGTGGGCCGCGACGACGGACCGGTGAAGGGTCGCCGGTCGATGCCGCGCCCCTGCCTCCGTCGCGAGCCACGCCGCGATGAACCCGGCGTCGAACGCGTCCCCGGCGCCGGTCGTATCGGCCGCGTCGAGCGCCCTCGTGGCGACGTCGAAGGCGATCCGTGCGTCTCCGGAGACGGCGAACACCGTCGCGCCGGCGCGACCACGCTTGATGACAGCGAGCGGCGCCAGGTCGCCGAGCCCGCTGCTGCGGCGCCCGCCGACGAGAGCCGCCGCCTCGCCGGCGGTCGCAAAGATCACGTCGGGCGCGGCGTCGCGAATCAGGCGCAACGCGGCGTGGCGGCCGTCGGCCAGCAACGGCCCGACCGACGAGAGGTCGAGACTCACGAGTGCTCCCGCCCCTCGCGCGAGCTCGATCGCCCGCCGGCCGGCGAGACCAAGCGGCTCGCCGAGCAGCGAGTAGGCGGGGAGATGGAGGAGGTCGACGGCGAAGGTGCCGGCCGCCAGGTCCGCCGGCGCGAGCCGGTCGGCGGCCGCCCGATCGGCGACGAAGCTGCGTTCCCCGCCGGGAGCCACGAGCACGCCGATCCGACCGGTCCGCTCCCCGGCGACGCGTTTCGCGCGGAGGCGAACCCCGTCGCTCCCCATGGCGGCGATGAGGGCCCGCCCTTCGGAATCGCGAGCGACGGCGCAAACGAGCGTCGTCCGGACACCGAGCCGCGCGAGCCAGCGGGCGGTCGTTGCGGCGGAACCGCCCTGGCGCAGCGAGACCCTTCCCGGCACGTCCGTCCCGACCTCGAGCGGGCGAGCCGGGGCGAGCACGACGTCGACCATGAGGTCGCCGAGGACGACGACCCGGGGCATCGGCGAGCGACGCGCACGGCGACGGACCGAGAGTCTTCGGGGCATGGCGCGAGGATAGCCGCTGGGGAGCGGCCGTCCCCACGCCTACAATGGTCGCGACCCCAGAGAATCCGACCCTGACCCCCGACCCACGACCCGGTGCAGCGGGAGCAAGCCCACGATGACGACCGCGACGGAGACCCTCGATCAGCTTGCGATCGACACGATCCGGACCCTCTCGATCGATGGCGTCCAGAAGGCGAATTCGGGCCATCCTGGCGCGCCGATGGGCGCCGCGCCGATGGCCTACACCCTGTGGACCCGCTTCCTCCGCCATGCCCCGACCCACCCCGACTGGCCGGACCGCGACCGCTTCGTCCTGAGCGCCGGCCACGCCTCGATGCTCCTCTACTCGCTCCTTCACCTGACCGGCTACGACGTGTCCCTCGAGGACCTCGAGTCGTTTCGGCAGTGGGGCTCGAAGACGCCCGGCCATCCCGAGTACGGCCTGACACCCGGTGTCGAGGCGACGACCGGGCCGCTCGGCCAGGGCTTCGCCAATGCCGTCGGGATGGCGATCGCCGAGGTCCGCCTGGCCGCCGAATTCAACCGCGACGGCCACGACGTCGTCGACCACTGGACGTACACGCTCTGCTCCGACGGTGACCTCCAGGAGGGCATCGCGTCGGAAGCCGCCTCGCTGGCCGGCCACCTCCGCCTTCGCAAGCTCATCGCCCTCTACGACGACAACCACATCCAGCTCGATGGGCCGACCTCGATGGCCTGGTCAGAGGACGTCCCGGCCCGGTTCGAGGCCTACGGCTGGCACGCGACGCGGGTCGAGGACGGCAACGACATCGAGGCGATCGCGGCCGCGATCGAGGACGCCCGGGCCGACGACCGGCCGAGCCTGATCGCCGTCCGGACCCACATCGGCTACGGCAGCCCGAACCGTCATGACACCCAGAAGGCCCACGGCCAACCCCTCGGCGCCGACGAGGTCCGTCTCACCAAGGAGGCCTACGGCTGGGATCCGGACAAGAACTTCTACGTCCCCGACGAGGCCCGCGAGCTGTTCCGGCGCGCCGTCCCGGCGGGCGACGACCTGGTTTCTGCCTGGGAGCGGGCGCTCGAGGCGTACGGCCGGGACCACCCCGACCTCGCCGCCGAGTTCGGGCGCCGCGTCGTCGATCGTCGGCTTGCCGACGGCTGGGACAAGGGTCTCAAGACCTACCCCGTCGGCGAGGAGATCGCCACCCGCAACGCCAGCCAGGAAGCGATCCAGGCACTGGCCGGTCCGGTCCCCGAGCTGTTCGGTGGCGCCGCCGACCTGTCCGAGTCGAACCTGACCGACGTCAAGGACGCGGGCAACTTCGAGGCCGACGAACCCGGTCGCAACCTCCGATTCGGCGTCCGCGAGCACGCAATGGGCGGGATCGCCAACGGGATCGCATACCACGGCGGCTTCATCCCGTACGCGGGCACCTTTCTGACCTTCAGCGACTACATGCGCGGCTCGGTCCGGCTCGCGGCGCTCAGCGGTCTCCAGGTGATCTACGTCTGGACCCACGACTCGGTGGGACTGGGCGAGGACGGTCCGACCCACCAGCCGGTCGAGCACTACGCCGCGCTCCGGGCGATCCCCAGTCTCTGGTTCGTCCGCCCCGGCGACGCGAACGAGGCGGCCGCGGCCTGGGCGCTGGCGATCGAGCGCGGCCAGGCGAATCCGTCCGGACCGATCGCCCTGTCCTTGACCCGGCAGAAGCTGCCGACGCTCGCGGGCACGGCCGAGAAGGCTCGCGATGGCGTGCGACGCGGCGGATATGTCCTCCGGGATGCCGCCGATGGCAAGGAACCCCAGATCATCCTGATCGGCACGGGTTCGGAGCTCCAGCTCGCGTTCGGCGCAGCCGAGGCGCTCGAGGCGGCCAATGGGATCGCCACGCGCGTCGTGTCGCTCCCGTGCTGGGAGCGGTTCGAGCTCCAGGACGCGGCGTATCGCGAGTCGGTCCTGCCGCGGTCGGTCCGGGCCCGGGTCAGCGTCGAAGCCGGCGTGTCGCTCGGTTGGGATCGCTGGGTCGGCGACGAGGGCGCGATGGTCTCGCTCGACCATTTCGGCGCGTCGGCGCCCGCCGGAACGATCTTCGAGAAGTTCGGATTCACGGTCGACCGCGTCGCCGCCGTCGCCCGCGATGTGCTGGCCGGCAAGGTCCGCGGTCCGATTGCGACCCTCGAGGCAGGGCACCTGCCGGCACCGCGCGGCGGCCACCCGTCGCTCGGTCACGGCGAATCCGGTGTCGACCGGACCGCCTCGTCCGACCCGGGCCACAGCTGAGCGCGGAGCCGGTCATGCGCGTCGCCTTCGCCGCCGATCACGCCGGAGCGGACCTCAAGGTCGAGCTGCTGCGGCGCCTCGAAGCGGCCGGGCTGGGCCACGAGATCGCGGATCTCGGCGGCGACGGCTCGGACCCGCTCGACGACTACCCGGACTTCGCCGCGCGGCTCGGCTACGCGGTCCGCGATGGGCAGGCCGATCGGGGCATCCTGATCTGCGGCTCCGGCGTCGGGGCGAGCGTCGCCGCGAACAAGATCCGGGGCATCCGCTCGGCCGTCTGCCACGACACCTATTCGGCCCACCAGGGCGTCGAGCACGACGACATGAACATCCTGACCCTGGGTTCGAGGGTGATCGGCGAGGAGCCCGCCTGGGAGTGTGTCCTCGCCTTCCTCGGCGCTCGGTTCAGCGGCGAGCCGCGCCACCAGCGGCGCCTCGGCAAGGTCCTCGCGATCGAGGCCGCCGAGCGCGACTGAGCCTTGCGACGAAGGCGCAATGTTCGCGCCAACGGAGTCGGATTACCATGGACGAGCCGATGACCGACACGACCGCTGCGTCCGCCCCGCTCCCGCGTCTCGCCCTCGGCGAGCACGAGGCGGCGTACGCCGTGGCCGTCGAGCGAGCCCGCGAGGAGGGCTGGGCGGAGCGGCTGTTCGGCCGCGATCCAAGCCTCTGGTCGACGAACGAGCGCGTCCAGGCCGCGATCGCCGAGCGCCTCGGCTGGCTGGACGCCCCGATCCATTTCGGCGACCAGATCGCCGCGCTGGAAGGCTTCGGCGAGGGGATCCGCGACGCCGGCTTCACGACGGCCGTGGTCGGCGGGATGGGTGGGAGCAGCCTGGCCCCGGAGGTCCTCGTCCGAACCTTCGGGATCACCGAGGGCTGGCTCGCGCTGCGCGTCCTCGACTCGACCGACCCGGCGGCCGTGGCCGCGACCGTCGACGACCTCGACCCGCTCGCGACCCTCTGGATCGTCGCCAGCAAGTCCGGGACGACGACCGAGCCGCTCGCCTTCCAGGCCGACGCCTGGGATCGCGCGGAGCGGGCGCTGCGCGCTCACGACGCGCCGCGCAACGAGCATGCCGGGGAGCTCATGGTCGCGATCACCGACCCCGACCGGAGCATCGAGGCGATCCCCCACCACGACGACCTCCGCGAGGTCTTCCTCAACCCGCCCGACATCGGCGGCCGCTACTCCGCTCTCACCTATGTCGGGCTCGTGCCGGCCAGCCTGATCGGCCTCGATCTCGACGCCTTCCTCGCGTCGGCGATCACGATGCTCGGCGCCTGCCGCGATCCGGAGCCGGAGGCCAACCCGGGCGTCAGTCTCGGCCTGGCCATCGGGACGCTTGCGAAGGCCGGGCGCGACAAGCTGACGCTCCTCGCCGATCCCGCCATCGAGAGCTTCGGATCGTGGCTCGAGCAGCTGATCGCCGAGAGCACGGGCAAGCACGGAACCGGCATCGTCCCGGTCGACCGGGAGCCGCTCGGCGATGTCGCTGCGTACGGACCCGATCGCGTCTTCGTCCGCCTGACCGTCGCGGCCGCCCACGACACGGGGCCGGTCGCTCCAAGCGCCGCCGACGTCCTCGCCGACGCCGCCGCCGGGGCGGGCCATCCGGTGATCCGGATCGCGATCGCCGATCCGATCGATCTCGGCGCCGAGGCCTTCCGCTGGGAGGTCGCAACCGCGATCGCGGGCGCCGTCCTCGGGATCGACCCGTTCGATCAGCCGAACGTCGAGGAGGCCAAGGAGCTGACGCGCAATGTGCTTGCGGCCGCTTCGGCCGGTGAGAGGCGCGGCAAGCCGCGTGCGACGCTGCTCACAGATGCCGAGAGCGGTATCACCCTCCACGGCGACGCCCCGCTTCGCCTGACCGGCGGCACCGGTAGCCTGATCGACGAGCTGGCCCGCCATCTCGCCCGGCGGAAGCCGAACGCCTACCTCGCGATCCAGGCCTTCATCGCGCCGACCCCGGCGGCGAGTGAGACCATCGACCGCATCCGGGCGCTCCTCCGCGACGGGACCCGTTGCGCCACGACCGCGGGCTACGGGCCGCGCTTCCTCCACTCGACGGGCCAGCTCCACAAGGGCGGCCCACCCACTGGCTGGTTCCTCCAGCTGACCGCGGACCACCCCGTCGATCGCCCGATCCCGGGCTGGCCGTACACCTTCGGCCGCCTGATCGACGCCCAGGCCGAGGGCGATTTTGCGGCGATCGAGTCCCACGATCTGCCGATCCTGCGGGTTCATCTGGCCGACCCGGAGACCGGGCTGAAGGCTCTCGAGGAGGCCCTTCGCGAGGCGCTCGGTCGCGGCTGACCGCCGACCCATCCGCGGCCATCGGCCGCCACTCCGAACGACAGGGAGGCACTCGCATGCGGATCGGTTTCGTCGGTCTCGGTCGGATGGGTGCGAACATGGTTCGCCGCCTCCTTCGCGATGGGCACGAGGTCGTCGCCCATAACCGGACGCCGGAGAAGACGAAAGAGATCGAGGGCGAGGGAGCGATCGGCGCGTACTCGATCGCCGAGCTCGTCACGAAGCTCGACAAGCCCCGGGCGGTCTGGATCATGGTTCCGGCCGGAGACGCGACGGAGGCCCAGATCGCGGACCTGCTCGAGCATCTCGAGCCCGGCGACACGATCATCGACGGCGGCAACAGCCACTACCACGACGACATCCGCCACGCGAACGCGCTCAGGGACAAGGGGATCCACCACGTCGACATCGGTACGAGCGGCGGGGTCTGGGGCCTCGAGCGCGGCTTCTGCCTGATGATCGGCGGGGAGACGGAGATCGTCGATCGGCTCAGCCCGATCTTCGCCTCGATCGCTCCCGGCTTCGAGTCCGCGCCGCGCACGCCCGGCCGCGAGGGCGCTCCGACACCCTCCGAGCACGGCTATCTCCACTGTGGCCCGAACGGCGCCGGCCACTTCGTGAAGATGGTGCACAACGGGATCGAGTACGGCCTGATGGCCGCCTACGCGGAGGGCCTGAACATCATCAAGAACGGCAACGCGGGCAAGCAGCAGGTGGAGCAGGACGCCGAGACGAGCCCGCTCGAGCATCCCGAGCACTACCAGTACGACGTCGACACGACCGAGGTCGCCGAGGTGTGGCGCCGGGGCAGCGTGGTCGGCTCGTGGCTGCTCGACCTCACGGCGCAGGCGCTCTTCGAGTCGCCGAACCTCGACGAGTTCTCCGGCCGCGTGTCCGACTCCGGTGAGGGCCGCTGGACGGCGATCGCCGCGATCGAGGAGGGCGTCCCCGCGCCGGTGCTGACGGCGGCGCTGTACTCGCGCTTCAGCTCGCGCGGGCTCGACGCGTTCGCCAACAAGTCGCTCTCGGCGATGCGCAAGCAGTTCGGCGGTCACGACGAGAAGCCGGCCGCATAGTGACCGCCGAGATCGAGATCCTCCCCGACCCCGACGAGGTCGCCAGGCGGGGGGCCGAGTTCGTGGCCGGGCACGCCCGCGCTGCCGTCGCCGACCACGGGCGGTTCACGTTCGCCGTGAGCGGCGGCCGCACGCCGTGGGCGATGTTCGCCCATCTGGTCGAGGAGGACGTGCCCTGGGCGGAGACGGCGATCTGGCAGGTCGACGAGCGGGTGGCGCCGGCCGGGGATCCCGACCGCAACCTCGCGCACCTGCAAGCGGCGCTGCCCCCGCAAGCCAACGCCGAGGTGCACCCGATGCCGGTCGAGGACGACGACCTCGAGGCGGCGGCTGCGCGCTACGCGCAGTCGCTGCCCGAGCCGTTCGACCTGATCCATCTCGGCCTGGGCCCGGACGGCCACACGGCCTCGCTCGTTCCTGGTGATCCCGTGCTCGAGGTCGCCGACCGCGACGTCGCCCTGACCGGGATCTACATGGGCAG
>DASUPH010000355.1:0-2394 GCA_036276275.1 Candidatus Limnocylindrales bacterium | reverse complement strand
TCCAGGCCCAGAAGATGGAGGCGATCGGCCTGCTCGTGGCCGGGGTCGCCCACGAGCTCAACAATCCACTTGCGTCGATCGTCGCGTTCAGCCAATTGATCCGGACCGACCCGCAGCTGCCGGTCGACCTCCGGGGCCAGGCCGAGATGCTCGTCCAGGAGGCGAACCGGACGCGGGTGATCGTCCAGAACCTGCTCGATTTCGCGCGGGCGCGCCCGGCGGAGCGGCTGGCGACGGACCTTCGGCCGCTCGTCGAAAGCGTCCTCGTCCTCCAGTCCTACTCGTTCGGGAAGGGCGGGCTCGATGTCGTCGTCGACATCCCGTCCGACCTGCCGCAGGTCCTGGTCGACCGGGCCCAGGTCCAGCAGGTCCTCGTCAACCTCACGGTCAACGCCGCTCAGGCGATCCACGATGCCGGCAGCGGCGGAACCCTCCGGATCGCGGCGCGCGCTGCGCAGCGCGACGACGGCGAATCGATCGTCCGGATCGAGGTCTCCGACGACGGACCCGGGGTCGCCCCCGAACTGCTGGATCGGCTGTTCGTGCCGTTCGTGACGACGAAGGCGCCGGGCAAGGGAACGGGCCTCGGCCTGTCGGTCTCGTTCGGGATCGTGGCCGGCCACGGCGGCACCCTCCGCCACCGGCCCGGGCCGGACGGGGTCGGGGCGACGTTCATCATCGAGCTGCCGCTCGGTGCCGTTCCGACGCCGATCGCGGCACCCGCCGCCTTCGCGGGCCTGGCATCGGCGGCGATCGGCGAGATCGAGGCGGTCGAGCGGGCGGCCCCGGCGTCGACGGCCCGGATCGATGGCGCGACCGCCGGTGAGCGGCCGATCCGGGTCCTCGTCCTCGACGACGAGGCGGCGATCCGGGAGTTCCTCGGCCGGGCGCTGCGCCGGGCGGGCTACGAGCCCGTGCTCGCGCCGACGGGTGCCGCGGCCCTCGAGCTGATCCGGAGCTCACCGCCCGACGCGATCCTGTGCGATCACCGGATGGCGGGCATGAACGGGACCGAGTTCCACGACGCCGTCGCTGCCACCGCACCGGAGCTGGGTCGACGCTTCGCGTTCATGAGCGGCGACGTCCTCAACCCGGAGCTCCGCGAATTCGCCACGTCCCGCGGGATCCTCCTGCTCGCCAAGCCGTTCGACATCGCGACGGTCGGGCGGACGGTCGCCGCGCTACTCCGGCCCGAACCGGCCGCCTGATCGGGCGGCGCGCGGCGCCGGGTCGACCGTCGTGGTCGCGGGGCCGAGACCGGCTCAGTCGCGCGGGTAGCGGTAGAACCCCTGCTTCGTCTTCTGGCCCAGGTGACCTGCGTCGACCAGATCGACGAGGACCCGCGGCGGCGCGAACTGCTCCTGGCCGAGGCCGTCGTGGAGCACCCGCATGATCCCGAGACAGACGTCCAGGCCGATGAAGTCGGCGAGCTCGAGCGGACCCATCGGGTGGTTCAAGCCGACGCGCGCCCCCGTGTCGATATCCTCGGCGGTCCCGAGGCCCTCATCGAAGGCGCGCATCGCCTCGGCGAGGAACGGCATCAGGATCCGGTTGACGATGAACCCCGGGCGATCGGCCGAGACGATCACCTGCTTGCCCATCTCGGCGGCCAGCCCGCGGACCGTGACCTCGGTCTCCTCGGACGTCGCGGAGCCCCGGATCAGCTCGATCAGGGGCATGACCGGCACCGGGCTGAAGAAGTGCATCCCGACGAATCGGGGCCGCCGCGGCTCGCCAACCGCCGCGGCGAGCAGGTCGATCGAGATCGACGACGTGTTCGAGGCGAACATCGCGGTCGCCGGCGCCCGGCGGTCGAGCTCGGACCAGAGCGCGGTCTTGACCGCCAGATCCTCGAACACCGCCTCGACCACGAGCCCCACGTCGGCAGCCGCGGCGAGATCGGCGGTCGGGTTGATCCGGGCCAGGATCGCGTCCCGCTCGGCCGCGGTCAGGCGACCCTTGTCGACCGATCGACCCAGGTTGCCGGCGATCCGTTCGCGGCCCGCTTCCGCCCGGCCGAGCTCGGGCTCGTACAGGGCGACGTCGCGGCCGGTCGCGGCGAGGACCTGGGCGATGCCATGACCCATGAGGCCGGCACCGGCGACGAGGGCACGTTCGGTCGGCATCGGTTCAGGCTACCGCGCTCGCCCGGCTCGATGCGGGATCGATCGAGCGACGGCCGCCGACGAGCACGACACAGCCGAGGGCTGCGAGTCCGGCCGAGACGAGGAACGTCGGTCCGTAGCCGGTGACGCCGGCGATCGACCCGAGGGTGACGGGCGCCGCCCCGAACGCGAGATCGAGGAAGACGCTCGCCGTCCCGACGACCGTTCCGCGCTCATTCGGGGCGACGCGGGCGACCGCGAGCGACAGCAAGGCCGGGAACGTGAAGGC
>DASUPH010000354.1:0-4800 GCA_036276275.1 Candidatus Limnocylindrales bacterium | reverse complement strand
GCTTTACGTCTCGAACATGCGGTTCGCGATCCAGGCGACCGACTACCTCGCGAGCGACCTGGCGCCCTCTCCTCTGCTCCACTTCTGGTCGCTCGGGGTCGAGGAGCAGTTCTACCTGTTCTGGCCGGCGCTGCTCCTCGCGGTGGCGACGATGGGCAACCGACTCCGCATTCGCGGGCGCGAGCGCCGGATTGGACGTGCCGTGGTCGCCGTCACGGGCATCTCCTTCGTCGTCTCCCTGATCCTGACGAATGTCGCCCAGCCGTGGGCGTTCTTCTCGCTCCCGGCGCGGGCGTGGGAGCTCGGCCTCGGTGCGCTCCTCGCGCTCGGTGCTTCGCGTCTCGCCGGGCTGCCGCGCCTCACCGGCGCAGCCCTGGTCGCTGCCGGGCTCGCGCTCGTGACGCTGTCGGGCCTGATCCTCGAGCAATCGACGCCGTTCCCCGGAACCTCCGCGCTCCTCCCGACCGGCGGCGCAGCGCTCGTGATCGCGGGCGGCGCAGCCGGCGCGGGCACGTTCCCGGTCCGGCTCCTGACCGCCGCGCCGATGCGCTTCCTCGGCCGGATCTCCTACTCGCTCTATCTCTGGCACTGGCCGATCCTCGTCCTCCCGGTCGCGGCGATCGAGGGCGACCTGCCGCTCGTCGCCCGGCTCGTCCTCGTCGGCGTCTCGATCGCGGTGGCGACCGCGAGCCAGCGCTGGGTCGAGGACCCGTTTCGCAACGGCCGGTTCGTCGGCCGCAAGGTGCGCCGGACGCTCGCCCTGGCCGGCACGACGAGCCTGGTCGTCGCCCTCCTCGCGGTCGGGGTCGGGACCGCGGCCGAGGCATCATTGCCGGGCGGTGGTGCCATCGCGTCGGACGATCCGAATGCCCTGGCCGGCGACCCGATCGCCGCCGCGTCGCCCGTTCCGTCGGCCCGCCCACAAGGTTCGGCTTCACAGGGCGCATCTGCGGCGCCCGGGCCCTCGACGCGGCCGGTCACGGCCGGAGGCCCCGTCCCCGCCGGCCTCCGGCCCTCCCTTGCGGCCGTCAGGAACGATTCGCCGATCATCTATTCCAACGGCTGCCATCTCGACCAGGCGACGGTCGAGCCGAGGTCCTGCGTCTTCGGCGATACCTCGTCGTCGACCACGGTGGTCCTCATTGGCGACTCGCACGCCGCTCAGTGGTTCCCGGCGTTCGCCCGCCTGGCGACGGTCGAGCACTGGCGGCTCGTCAGCATGACCAAGTCGGCCTGCTCGCCGGCCGATGTAACCGTCTACAACGCCAGCTACAAGCGGGCCTACACCGAATGCGACGCGTGGCGGGAGAAGGTGTTCGACCGGATCGCGGCAACCCACCCGGCGCTCGTCGTCATGGCGATGTCGCGGAGCTACATCCTCGTCGACGGCTCGTCGACGACGACCGTGATCGACCGCCCCGACCTCTGGGACGCGGGGATCGCCTCGAGCCTCGGCCGCCTCACCGCATCGGCCGACCACGTCGCCCTGATCGGCGACACGCCGCGCTCGAATGTCGACCCGCCGGTCTGCCTCTCGAAGCACCCCGACGACGTGCTGGCGTGCGCGACCCCTTCGAAGGCGGCGATCGACGCGAAGCGGACCGCCGCCGACCGGGAGCTGGCGACCGCCGCCGGCGCGACGTTCATCGACCCGACGCCGTGGGTCTGCCCGAGCGAGCCTTGCCCGGTCGTGATCGGCAACTACCTCGTGTTCCGCGACAGCCATCACCTGACCACGCCGTTCTCGACGGCCCTCGCCCGTCGGATGCTCGCGGCACTGCCACCACCGCTCGGCGGCCGACCGGGCGGCTGAGCGGGTGCCCCTGGCGGGAACACACACCCATTCCGTATTCGAGTTACTTGAATAGATCGGGATGGCGGCCACGGTCCCGGGCGAGCCAGAGCCACTTGTCCCGCCGCTCCGCCGCGAGGTCGATGGAGATCCCGCCGAGAGCCGCGATCAGGACCGCCAGGCGGCGGAGACGCATGCCATCGAGCCGGCCCCGCTCGATCCGCGAGATCGTGCTCTGGTGGACTCCGGACACTCGGGCGAGCTGGCTCTGGCTGTAGCCGGCCCGCCGACGAGCATCGAACAGCGCCTGGCCGAGGCACGCAAGGCCGAAATCGACCGCCGGCGTTCGCGGAGGGACCACCGGCCGATTCAAGCAGGTGGCTCTTATCCGCGGCTCACCCGATGGCTATTCAACTAACTGGAATACGGAAGGAGAGTGTGGTTTGGCGGGCCCGCGGCGGGCCCGCGGCCCGCCCGGCGCGGTACCGGCGCGCCTGCGACCCCCGTGGTAGCGTCCGGATATGGGGTTCAGGGGAGGTCCGTTCGGGCGCGGCGCAGGTGGGCCACCGCCCACGCCGATCCCGCGGGAGCGTCGCGGTCGGACGATCCGCCGGATCGCGGCGTTCTTCCTGCCGTATCGCCGCCAGGTCGCGATCGTCCTCGGCGCGATCCTGCTGACGAGCTTCATCGGCCTCGTCAACCCGATCCTGCTCAAGCTCCTGATCGACATCGCGATCCCGGAACGCAACTGGGGCCTGCTCAACCTGTTCGTCGGACTGATGATCGTCCTGCCGATCCTCTCGGGTCTCATCGGCGTCGGCCAGAGCTATCTCAACAACGTCATCGGCCAGAGCGACATGCACGACCTCCGGACGGCGCTCTACGCCCACCTCCAGACGATGCCGCTGCGGTTCTTCACCGAGACGAAGACGGGCGAGATCCAGAGCCGGCTCGCGAACGACGTCGGCGGCATCCAATCGGTCGTCACGGACACGGCAGCCTCGGTCACGAGCAACGTCGCGATCGCCCTCAGCACGGTCATCGCGATGTTCGTCATCGACTGGCGGCTGACCGTCCTGAGCCTCGGCCTGCTGCCGTTCTTCATGTACCTGACGTTCCGGGTCGGCAAGGTCAATCGCGAGGTCCGCGGCGAGACCCAGAAGTCGCTGGCCGAGATGTCGGCGGTGACGGAGGAGACCCTGTCGGTGTCGGGGATGCTCCTGTCGAAGACGTTCGGCCAGCAGCAGGCGGCGATCGGGCGATTCAGCAAGCTCAACCGCGAGCTGGCCCGGCTGCAGGTCCGCCAGGCGATGGTCGGGCGCTGGTTCTTCATGATCATCGGCACGATCTTCTCGATCACGCCTGCGTTCGTGTACTGGCTGGCCGGTTTCCTCGCGATCCAGGGCGACCCGTCGGCGCCGACGATCGGCGACATCGTCGCCTTCACCACCCTCCAGAGCCGGCTCTTCTTCCCGCTCGGCCAGCTGCTCAGCGTCCAGGTCGAGATCCAGGGCGCGCTCGCCCTGTTCGACCGGATCTTCGAATACCTCGAGATGGATCCCGAGATCAAGGACGCACCCGATGCGGTGGCCCTGGCACCGGACGCCGTCCGCGGCGCCGTGG
This sequence comes from Candidatus Limnocylindrales bacterium, assembly GCA_036276275.1. Lineage (GTDB taxonomy): Bacteria > Chloroflexota > Limnocylindria > Limnocylindrales > CSP1-4 > CF-46. The sequence goes on along the minus strand of DASUPH010000354.1, from coordinate 1,385 downwards.
CGTTCCGGGACGTCGCGTTCCACTACCCGGTGACGGCCGTCCCGATGCCGCCGACCTCGGCGGCGGAGCCCGACGAGCAGCCGGGCGAGGCCGACGTCCCGGCGATGCCGGCGATCGCGATGGCGCCGCCCTTCGGGCTGGACGGCATCTCGTTCGCGGTCGAGCCCGGCCAGCTCGTCGCCCTGGTCGGGCCATCGGGCTCGGGCAAGACGACGACGACCTACCTCGTCCCGCGGCTGTACGACGTCGAGCGGGGATCGGTCGAGATCGACGGCCACGACGTCCGGACCGTGACCCTCGCCAGCCTCGGCGAGGTGATCGGGTTCGTGACCCAGGAGACGTACCTGTTCCACGACACGATCCGCCGGAACCTCGTCTACGCCCGACCCGATGCGACCGATGCGGAGCTCGAGGCGGCGGCCCGGGCAGCGGCGATCCACGAGCGGATCGTGGAGCTCCCCGATGGCTACGACACGGTCGTCGGTGAGCGCGGCTACAAGCTGTCGGGCGGTGAGAAGCAGCGGATCGCGATCGCCCGGGTGCTCCTGAAGGACCCCCGGATCCTGATCCTCGACGAGGCGACGTCCGCCCTCGACACCGTGAGCGAGCGGCTGATCCAGGCGGCCCTCGAACGGCTGATGGAAGGCCGGACGACGATCGCCATCGCCCACCGTCTCTCGACGATCCTGCGGGCCGACCAGATCCTCGTCTACGAGCGGGGCCGGATCGTCGAGCGCGGCACCCATGCCGAGCTGCTCGCCGAGGGCGGCCTGTACGCGCGGCTGTACCGCGAGCAATTCCTCTCGGAGCGCGAGGCCGAGGAGGTGGTGGAGGCCGTGATCGCATGAGAAAGATTCGCACCGCGGTCCTGACCCAGGACGGCCCGAACCGATTCCGGGCGACGACCGGCACCGGTCGGACGCTGGTCTTCGGTGACGAGGCCGAGCAGAACGAGCATTCGCCCATGGAGACGCTAGCGGCGACGGCGGCCGCCTGCTCGGCGATGGACGTCGTCTCGATCCTCGCGAAGAAGCGGCAGGTCCTGACGTCCTACGTGATCGAGGCCAAGGCCGACCAGCGCGACGAGTACCCACAGGTCTTCACCCGGATCGACATCGTCCACATCCTCGAGGGAACGGTCCTGCTCGAGTCGGCGGTCCGTCGGGCGATCCAGCTTTCGGCCTCGAAGTACTGCCCGCTCAGCGCGATGCTCTCGGCGGGCGCCACCGAGGTCCACCACGGGTTCCGGTTGCGATGCACGGGCGCCGAACCGAAGGAGGCGTCGGGCGAGGTGATCGTCACGGGTCCGAATCGTCCGGCCGACATCGTGCCGTAGCTCTGGCCGCGAGTGCGCCATCCTGACGAGGACCACGCTCGCAATCCCT
>DASUPH010000353.1:0-2406 GCA_036276275.1 Candidatus Limnocylindrales bacterium | reverse complement strand
GCTACCACGACACGATGACCGACCTGATCGCCTCGTCCCTCGGCGCCGTGGCCGGAGGCGTTGTCACGTGGCTCCGGATGCCGCGCGCCAGGGAGGACCGGCGGCGTGGCTGGCGCCACGCGGTGTCGGGCTGGCGCGGCGCGGGCGAGCCGCTCGCGATCGTCGGTGGCAAGGGCACGGTCGCCGACGCGATCGCGCGCGGGTGACGACCGTCGCCCCATCCCGGTCGGATGTCGCGCGGGCCGGGATCGTCACGCCGACGACCGCCTTCGACCTGGGTTACGTCGGCCACTCGACGGTCCTGCTGGACCTCCCTGGGCTTCGTCTCATCACCGACCCGTTCCTTCGCGACACGCTCGGGCCGCTTCGCCGTCACGGCCCGACGCCGAGCCCGGCCGGGATCGGCCCGGTCGAGGTCGTCGCGATCTCGCACGCCCATCCCGACCACTTCGACCGGGCGTCGTTGCGATCGCTGCGGGGCGACCCCCTCGTCATCGTCCCGCGGGGTATGGGCGGCGCGATCCGGCGGGCCGGGCTGCGGGCCCGTGAGGTCGTCGTCGGGGAGCAGGTCACGATCGCGCCGAGCTGGACGATCACCGCCTGGCCCGCCCGTCATTGGCGCTGGCCGGCTGCGCCGACGTCAGCGGCGATCGGCTATCTCCTCGAGGGCCCGGGGATCGGGATCTACTTCGCGGGCGACACGGCGCGCTTTGCCGGCATGCGCGAACTCGCCGGTCGGGTCGACCTGGCGCTCCTGCCGGTGGGGACGTGGGGCCCGCACATGAGCCCCGGCCATCTTTCGCCGCGATCCGCCGCCGAGGTCGCCGCGGAGATCGGGGCCCGGGCCGCGGTGCCGATCCATTGGGGAACGCTCTATCCCGCCGGCGCCCAGCGACTCCTCGGCGGCCGGCTGACGCGGCCGGCCGGCCGGTTCGCCGCATGGTGCCGGGAGCTTGCGCCGGAGCTCGCCGTCCACACGCTCCAGCCGGGTGAGTCGACGACGATCCGCCTGTAGGTCGGCCGGGCGCGTCAGCCGGCGCCCGGCGGCGACGCGTGAAGTCGAGAGCCGCCGATCGCCCGCCAGACCAGGGCCATGCCGACGATGCCCCCGGCGGCCGCCAGGCCGAAGAGGATCGGCAACGAGAACGCGGCGCCGATCAGGCCGCCCAGGATCGACCCGCCGATCGCACCGATGCTGACCGCCGTCCCGGTGAAGACACCCTGCGCGGTCGCCTGCACCTCCCGCGGCACCGCGCCCGCGACCCACGTCACGGTCCCGACGTAGAAGAAGGCGAACCCGATCCCGCCCAGCGGCGAGACGGCCACCACGGCCCACGGCGAGGTGACGACGGCGATGGCGGCCGCCCGCAGGGCGAGCGCGAGCGCGCCGACGATGACGAGCCGCTCGGCCCCGAACCGCCGGGCGAGGTTCGGGAACGCGAACATCAGGGGGATCTCCGTCAGGGCCGCGATCGACCAGGTCGCGCCGATGACCGTTGCATCACCGCCGAGCTGGACGATCCGCAGCGAGACGAAGGTCAGGAGCGTCGCGAACGCGGTCCAGACGACGATCGAACCGACGAAGAAGCGACCGATGACGGGCTGGCGGATCGCGCCGACGATCGTCGCGAGGGAGAACGCCGACATCGCGCCGGACACGCGGCCGCGCGAGCGCGACGCCGGGGAGCGGCCGGCCCGCTCGCCCGGCAGCCGAAGGAGGGCGTATCCCGCCAGCCCGGTCGCGACGAGCATCGGGCCGTAGAGCACGAACATGCCGACGGGCCCGAACCGGCCGATGGCGGCGCCGCTGGCGAAGGCGATGACGATGAACGCCGCCGAGCCCCACGCCCGGGCCTGGCCGAACCGATCGCGCTGGCCCACCATCCGGACGGCCTTGCTGTCGACCATCGGGATGATGCCGGCCGCGCCCGACGCCAGCAGGACGATCGACACGGTCAGGGCGAGCGGCCCGCTGACCACGGCCATGAGGGTCGCCGCACCGGCGGCGAGGAGGGAGGCGGCGAGGATCGGGGCCCGGACGTCGCCGAGGCTGTCGGCGAGCGCGCCCCAGGTCGGGGCGGCGACGAGGCCGACCGCCGCCTGGAGGGCGATCAGGACGCCGACCGTGCCCAGATCGAGCCCGGTCGAGCGGAGATAGACCGCGATGTACGGGACGTACGCGGCGACCCCGCCGAAGAGCAGGGCATAGACGATGGCCGGCCGGACGACGGACGAAGGCGGGACCGGGGCCGGTGGCGTGGGGACCGGAGCTCCGGCGGGTGATTGCACCGAGGACATCGACCCAGACTGCCGCATCTCGTCGGTCGACGTCGGCTCCGGCCGGCCCCCGGCTCACCACGTGGTCCGGCCCATGAATCGAGACGAGACCGGCGGTCTGCCGGTCTC
>DASUPH010000352.1:0-7275 GCA_036276275.1 Candidatus Limnocylindrales bacterium | reverse complement strand
ATCGCGTAGTAACGCAGGGCGTCGAGATCGACGTCGGTCAGCGGTCGCAGGATCTCTACCGCACGCGGACCCTGGACCGCGACGAGCGCGGTGGCAAGGGAGCCGTCGTCGAGGACCGCCTTGAAGCCGGCCAGCCGCTCGACCATGGCATCGCTGACCACCTGGGCGTTGCTCGCGTTCGCGACGACGAGGAACCGATCCGGGCCCAGGCGATAGACGATCAGGTCGTCGATGATCCCGCCGTCCGGCGCGCAGATCATCGAGTAGTGGGCCCGGCCCTCGGCGAGGCTGGGCGGGTTCGTGACGAGGGCGCCGGCGAGGGCGGCACCCGCATCCGGACCCTCGACGAAGAGCTCGCCCATGTGCGACAGGTCGAAGAGGCCGGCCCGTTCGCGGACCGCCCGATGCTCCTCGATGATGCCGGCGTACTGGACGGGCATCAGCCAGCCGCCGAACTCGATCAGCTTCGCGCCGAGGGCGACATGACGATCGTGGAGCGGCGTCTGGTGGAGGCTCGCCTCGGTCGCGTCGGTCATGGCGAGCTACGCGCCGCCGATCGGGGCGCGCGCGGCCGGGGTCGGGACGGATGGCGGCGCGGCGCGACCGGCCGCGGCGATCCGGGCGGCCGCCGCCGGATCGACGACCTCTGCCGCCCGGGCGACGAGCGCCCGTTCCGTCTCGAACGTCAGCAGGCCGGGCGCCTCGTCGAACCGGACCCAGCGGACCTGGTCGAACTCGTGATCGTGGAGCGCCAGGTCGCCGCCGATCGGCTCCATCAGGAAGTAATGGACCGTCTTGTGGATGCGCGTGCCGCGCTGGACGAACCAGTATTCGATCGAGTCGAGGACGTCGGTGATCCGGACCTCGAGCCCCGTCTCCTCGCCGACCTCGCGGACCGCCGTCTGCTCGCGGGTCTCGCCCGCGTTCGGGGTCCCCTTCGGCAGGGTCCAGGTGAGGATGTCGTGGTCGCGTCGTCGGGCGCCGACGACGAGGGACGAGATTCCATCGTCGAACCGGACGACGATGCCGCCGGCGGATGGGGCGGTGCTCGACCTCAGGCGCGCCACGGCGCCGTGGCGGCGCTCGATCGGCGGGTCGAACCGGCGAGGGCGGAGCCGGTCCAGCGGATCGTGACGCTGGGTCGAGGGACACCGCGAGCCGGGCGGCGGGGCGACGCCGCGCGGATCGCGCGCCAGTCGCCGCGGAGATGGGCAAGGACGCCAGTGCCCGGTCGGCGGAGGACCGTCAGGCGCGTCGTGGCCGGTCGGAACGAGCCGGCCGCGCGGAGACCCAGCCGGGGCTCGCGCGCCCGGGCCGACGGACTGACGAACCGCGCTGCCGGGCGGGCCGCGTACCGTGCGGCGATGCTGCGCTCCATGGACGGCAATGGTACCGCGTCAGGTCGTCGTTGCAAGCGCGTCGGCGAGCGCCGATCGCAGGTCCGCGGCCGCTTCCGGTGTCAACGCGCGCCGCGCGATGGCGAGCTCGATCTCGCGCTCCGCGGCGGCCAGGTACAGCGGTACGACGGCCGGGGCAAGCGCGACGAGGGTCGCCAGGTGGCGAGCGACGGTCCCCCGGTCGCCCCGCGTCATCGGGCCGGTCAGGGCAGCGGCCACGCCGAGCGAGCGGGCGTTCCCGAGGGTCTGCTCGATGAGGGGCCCGTAGATCGCGAGGCTGCCGGCCTCATCGAGGCCGGCGACCCGGCCGAGCTCGACGATCGCGTCGAGGAGGGCGACGAACCCGCCCGCCGCCAGGACAGCGGCCGCGTGGTAGGCGGGCTTGGCGCCCGGCGCCAGCCGGACGGGCGTCCCGCCGACGGCCTCGGCCATCCGGGCCAGGAGATCGAGCAGTTGGTCGTCGCCCTCGATCGCGATCGTCGCGCCGTGGAGGGCGGCGACGGCCCGCTCGAGGTCGGCGAACGCGACGAGTGGATGGAACGATCCGACCTGGGTCCCGGCCGCCATCGCTCCCCCCAGCGCCTCCGCCCCGAGGAGGCCGCTCGTGTGGACCATCGCCTGACCGCTGTACATGTGGAGGCTGCCGGCGACGCGCGGGATCGCGTCGTCGGGGACGGCCAGGATGATCAGCTCCACCTCCTCGACGAGGGGCGTCGCCTCGGCGAACGGGCGGACACCGGGAACGAGGCCACGGAACCGCGCCCGCCGCTCCGGATCCCGGCTCGCGACCGCGTGGATCGGCCACCCGCCGCGGTCGAGGGCAACGCCGAGGGCCGTCCCGACCGCGCCGGCGCCGACGATGCCGATGATCGGCGGCTCGTCGCTCGCGCTGTGGGTGTGCGGATGCGGATGGAGATGGTCCTGGTCGGCGTGGTCGGCGTGGTCGCCATCGCCATGGTCGTGGTCGCCGTGGTCGTGGTCGTGGTGGACCTGGCCCGCGCCCGCTTCCGGCGACTCGGCCGCGCGGCGGTTGGCGATGGCCGCCGGATCCAGGTCGATGCCGGCCGCCTCGATCGCCCGGATCTTCTCGTTTCGTTCGCGTTCGCGGGCCGCGACGGCCTCCGCGTCGTCGTCGCGTCCGGCGTCGTCCGGGGGCTCCCGCGGACCCCACGCCTTCACGATCGGGGCCGCCCGCGGACCCGGCCCCGATCGCTCCCGGCCGGTCCCGGAGGCGAGTCGCGGTACTCTTCCATGGAGCGAGTGTACCGATCCCCAACGACGGAGGACGCGTGGCCAACCCCGATCCGTTTCGTGCCCGGGCGAGCCTCGGCAGTGGGCTGCCCGACCACTATCGGCTGGCCGCGATCGCCGACCGGATCGACCTCGATCGGGCGCCCGTCACCCTGAAGATCCTGCTCGAGAATGTCATTCGCCATGCCGGCGGCGGGATCGTCCAGCCGGCCGATGTCGAGACCCTCGCCTCGTGGCGACCCGGCGTCGCCGCCGAGGCCGAGTTCCCGTTCATGCCCGGCCGGGTCCTGCTCCAGGACTTCACCGGGGTCCCGGCCGTCGTCGACCTCGCGGTCATGCGCGACGCGATGGCCGAGCTCGGCGGAGACCCGGCCCGGGTCAATCCGCTCGTCCCGGCCGATCTCGTCATCGATCACTCCGTCCAGGTCGACATGTTCGGGACGCCCGCCTCATTCGCCTTCAACGTCGAGCGTGAATACGAGCGGAACGGCGAGCGCTACCAGCTGCTGCGCTGGGCCCAGACCGCCTTCCGCGACCTGCGGGTCGTGCCGCCCGGAACCGGCATCGTCCACCAGGTCAACCTCGAGTTCCTGGCCAGCGTCGTGACTGACGCTCCCGCCGCCGACGGCTCCGGTCGAATCGCCTATCCGGACACCCTCGTCGGGACCGATTCGCACACGACGATGATCAACGCCCTCGGCGTCCTCGGCTATGGCGTCGGCGGGATCGAGGCCGAGGCGGTCCTCCTCGGCCAGCCGCTCTATCAGCCGATGCCGCACATCGTCGGCGTCCGCCTCCACGGCGAGCTGCCGAAGGGCTCGACGGCGACCGACCTCGTCCTCGTCGTGACCGAGATGCTCCGGGGCCACGGCGTCGTCGGCGCGTTCGTCGAGTTCGCCGGCGATGGGCTGGCGGGGCTGGCCCTCGCCGACCGAGCGACGATCAGCAACATGAGCCCCGAGTTCGGGGCGACCGCGACGATCTTCCCGATCGACGCCGAAACGCTGTCCTACCTCCGTCTCACCGGCCGCCCCGCCGAGCGGATCGCCCTCGTCGAGCGCTACGCGAAGGAGCAGGGGCTCTGGCGCGAGCCCGGTGGCGGGCCCGACTTCGACGAGACCCTCGAGCTCGATCTCGGATCGGTCGATCCTTCTGTCGCGGGGCCGCGCCGGCCCCAGGATCGGGTGCCCCTCACGGCGCTCCGCGACAACTTCCGGACGAACTTCCCGGATGGCCTCTTCGCCCTCGATGACGCGGCCGTCGAAGCCCGTCGGCCGGCCGGCGGCGAGGTCGAGTCCTCGTCCGCCGAATCCTTCCCGGCCAGCGATCCGCCGTCGTTCACCGCGACCGACGCGCGGAACGAGCCGCCGCCGGCCGACGTGCCGCCGCCCCCGGCGACGTCCGACGATCACCACTACCGGCCGGTCACGGTCGAGATCGACGGCCAGCGGGCAACGATCCGGACCGGCTCGGTCGCGATCGCCGCGATCACCTCGTGCACGAACACGTCCAACCCGACGGTGATGGTCGGGGCGGGGCTGCTGGCCCGGAACGCGATCGCCCGCGGCCTGAGCGTCGGCCCGACGGTCAAGACGTCCCTCGCGCCGGGCTCCCGGGCCGTCACCGGCTACCTCGAGGCGGCCGGCCTCATGGCGCCGCTCGAGCAGCTCGGCTTCGCCCTGGCCGGCTACGGCTGCACGACCTGTATCGGCAACTCGGGGCCGCTCGACGAGCCGGTCGCGAAGGCGATCGAGGACAACGACCTCGTCGTCGCCGCCGTCCTGTCGGGCAATCGCAACTTCGAGGGCCGGATCCATCCGCTCGCACGGGCCAGCTACCTCGCCTCGCCGCCGCTCGTCGTGGCCTTCGCCCTGGCGGGCCGCGTCGACATCGACCTGACCCTCGAGCCGCTGGGCCGCGGCCCGGACGGACGGCCCGTCATGCTGGCCGACATCTGGCCGTCGCTCGACGAGATCCGGTCCGTGATCGCCACCTCGATCGATCCCGAGCTGTTCCGGCGGACGTACGCCGTCGTCTTCGAGGGCGACGACCGCTGGCGGGCGCTGCCGATCCCCGAGGGCGACCGCTACGATTGGAATCCGCGCTCGACGTATGTCGCGAAGCCGCCGTTCTTCGAGGGTCTCTCGCTTCACGCCGATCCGGTCACCGACATCGAGGGAGCACGGGTGCTGGCCGTGCTGGGCGACTCCGTCACGACGGACCACATCTCGCCCGCCGGATCGATCGCCGCCGCCTCGCCCGCCGGGATGTGGCTCCAGGAGCACGGCGTCCGGCCGCTCGAGTTCAACTCGTACGGCGCCCGGCGGGGTCACCACGAGGTGATGATGCGGGGCACGTTCGGCAACATCCGGCTGCGGAATGCCCTCGTGCCCGACAAGGAGGGACCCTGGACCGTCCACCTGCCGGACGGCGACGAGGCGTTCATCTATGACGCCGCGATGCGCTACCGGGCCGAAGGGACGCCGCTCATGGTGATCGCCGGCCGCGAGTACGGTTCCGGGTCGTCCCGGGACTGGGCGGCAAAGGGGCCGATGCTTCTCGGGGTGCGCGTCGTCCTGGCCGAGAGCTACGAACGGATCCACCGATCCAACCTGGTCGGGATGGGGGTCCTGCCGCTCCAGTTCCAGCCCGGCGAGAGCGCTGCGTCGCTGGGCCTGACCGGCCGCGAGAGCTACACGATCCACGGCCTGGAGAAGGGCCTCTCCCCGCGCAAGCGGTTGACGGTCGTCGCCCGGCCCGACGTGTCGGCCACCGGCGCCGACCCGGCGGAGCGGCGGTTCGAGACGATCGCCCGGCTGGACGGCCAGATCGACGTCGAGTACTACCGGCAGGGCGGGATCCTGCCGGCCGTGCTGCGCCGGCTCGCCGCGGAGGCCTGAGCGCGATCCGCCCGTGAGGACGGCCCGCGTCGGCTAGGCTGAACGACCGGCGCCGTCGCCGCGTATCCCTGTCGACGGCTCAAACCCGCCGCGCCCGAGGAGCCCGCCACGAACACCGACATGGCATCGGCAACTGCGGGTGGCGCGGCACCGACACGCCGTCTCTGGGACGACCTTCGGGCGGCCGTCGCCCGCGCCGTCGTCGGGGCCGACGAACCGCTGCGGCTGATCGCGATCGCCCTCCTCGCCGACGGTCACGTCCTCGTCGAGGATGTCCCGGGCACCGGCAAGACCCTGCTCGCGCGGGCGGTCGCCCGCGCCCTGGCGCTGGACACGAACCGGATCCAGGGAACGCCTGACCTCCTCCCCGTCGACGTCACCGGCGCCAGCATCTACGAGGGCGGCAAACTCCGCTTCGCTCCCGGGCCCGTCTTCACGAACATCCTACTCGTCGACGAGATCAACCGGGCGACGCCGCGCACCCAGTCGGCGCTGCTCGAGGCGATGCAGGAACGGCAGGTCTCGATCGAGGGTGCGACGCGCCCGCTGCCCGACCCGTTCATCGTCCTCGCCACCCAGAACCCGATCGAGTTCGAGGGGACGTTCGCCCTGCCGCAGGCGCAGCTCGACCGGTTCCTCCTCCGGGTTCGGATCGGCTACCCCGACGAGCCATCCGAGCGGGCGATCGCCCACCGCTACCGGGACGCCGCCGAGCCCCTCGACGCCGTCCAGCCGGTCGTCGACGGAGCCCGGCTCATCGCCCTGCGCGACCAGGTCCGCGGGATCCGGGTCGCCTCCGAAGTTGAGGCCTACGGCGTCGCCATCGTGCGGGCGACGCGCGCGCACGCCGACCTCCAGCTCGGCGCCAGCCCGCGGGCGAGCGTCGCCCTCTACCGGGCCGCCCAGGCGGCGGCGCTCCTTGCCGGGCGCGACTTCGTCCTGCCCGACGACATCAAGGCGATGGCCGCGCCCGTCCTCGGCCATCGGCTCGTCGTCGATCTCGATCGGAGCCTCCGCGGCGCGTCGGCCGACAGCGCCCTGACCGAGATCCTCGGCACGATCCCGGTGCCACCGCTCGGCGACGCCTGACCCGGCCGCAGGACCCGACCGATGACCGGTGTCGCGTTCGCCGCGATCCTGCTCCTCCTCCTCGGGACCTTCCTCGACGTACCGGTGGCGGTGATCCTCGCGATCGTCGTCCTGACGATCGAGATCGTCGGCCAGGTCTGGAGCCGGATCGGGTTGAGCGGGGTCACCTATGAGCGCCGGCTCGAGCGGGACCGGATGACCTGGGGCGAGCAGATCCCGACCGCGATCGAGGTCTGGAACCGCAAGCGCCTCCCGCTGGCCTGGCTGCGGGCCGACGACGACGCGACGCCCGGGGTGGTGGTCCGCGAGCGCGGCCTGGCGATCGGTCGCCACGGCGGGCGCGTGCTCCGCAACGCGTGGACGCTCGCCCCGTTCGAGCGGGTCATCCGGCACTACCACGTCGGGGCGGAACGCCGCGGGGTGTACGAGCTGGGCCCGGTCGGGCTGAGCGTGGGCGATCTGTTCGCCCGCGAGGCGGCGAGCGAGCAGCGCCCCGGCGTCGATCGGTTCCTCGTCCGGCCGCGCACGGTCCCGGCGGGCGCCCTCCGCCGGCGCGACACGCTCGGCGGCGTCGACCGGGCCCGGTTCGGGCTGACCGAGGATCCCTCGCGGTTCGCTGGGATCCGCGACTACGCGCC
>DASUPH010000351.1:0-2006 GCA_036276275.1 Candidatus Limnocylindrales bacterium | reverse complement strand
ACGTTGTTCTTCAGCTCCACGCCGAGGGGCCCGTAGTCCCAGACCGCGTTGATCCCGCCGTAGATCTCGCTCGACGGGAAGACGAAGCCGCGCCGCTTCGAGAGCGAGACGATCGTCTCGAGGTTGGCGACAGCGGGCGCGGCGTCGTCGGGCTGGTTGGAGGGGGTCTCGGTCACGAGGGGAACTCCGCTGGGGCGGCCGGCCTTGGCAGGGACGGACGCGGGGACTGGTCGCGAGATGCTAGCAAACGCTGCGGAGGCCGCGGCATCAGGTCGCCGAGCTAGGCTGTTCCGCATGACCCAGCGGACCGATCCGCGCTACACCGGGTGGCTCGGCGGGCGCCTGATCCCCGTGCTGACCGGCGTCGTCGCGAGCGGGCTGCTCCTCGTGGCCGGGCTCCTCGATCCGGGCAACATCCTCGCGTTCCTGATCCTCGTCGGTGGCGGGGCGCTGATCGGGCTGGTCCTCGGAATGATCGTCGGTCGCGGGGCTCACGTCGGACCGGCGCCGCAGCCTGTCGCGGCCGGCATGCTGGGCGCGGCAGCCATCGTCGCCGTCGTCGGATGGGTGGCGCTTGGCGTGAACCTCGCGAGCATCCTGACCTGCTGACGCGTCCGGCCGGCGGCAGATCGCGCTCAGGTAAGCGGAAGCGTCTCGCGCAGGAACCGGATCGCGGACCCGCCCATGACTGCGCCGATCGTCGCCTCGTCGAAGCCTTCCGCCATCATTGCCGTCGTCAGCAGGCCCATTCCCGAGGCGTCGAACGGGACGGGGACGGCGCCGTCGAAATCGGAGCCGAGCCCGACGTGCTCCGGCCCGACCACCCCCACGGCATGGGCGACCGCCCGGGCGATCGACGCGGCGTCGTCGCCGCCACAGGCCGTCGGCCAGAACCCGATCCCGACGATGCCGCCGGTCGCGGCGACGGCCCGGAGCTGGTCGTCGGCCAGATTGCGGGCGTTGTCGGCCGTGCCCCGAACGCCCGTGTGCGAGACCACGACGGGGCGCGTCGCGATCGCGAGCACGTCATCGATCGTCGCGGCCGAAGCATGGGCGAGGTCGACGAGGATCGACCGCGCCTCCAGCCGCCCGACGACCTCGCGACCGGCGGCCGTCAGCCCGCCTTTCGACGTCCCGTGGGCGGAGCCGGCGATGTCGTTGTCGAAGAAATGGCTCAGCCCGATCATCCGGTAGCCGGCGTCGGCCAGGCGATCGACATTCGCCGGGTCCCCGTCGAGCGCATGGGCGCCCTCGATCGCGAGCATGCCGCCGACGACCTGCTCGCCGGCCGCTCGACGAGCCAGGAGCGACTCCAGGTCCGCGGCGGCCCGGACGACCACGAAACCCCCGCCGGACGCGGCGGCCATCGTCGCGAACCGGCCGGCCTGGTACTCGGCCCGGGCAAGCAGGCTCCGCCACGTGGCCCGCGGCCAGCCCTGGACCAGGGCGACGAGCCCGATGTCGTCGGTTCGATCGTCATTCCGCTCGATGTTCAGGTGACGCGGGACCTTCGTCGGCACGGCGAACACCTGGATGGTGACGTTGCCCTCGAGCAGCCGTGGGACGTCGACATGGCCGCGGTTGACGCGCTGCAGCAGGTCGCGTCCCCAGAGCAGTGAATCCGCGTGGAGGTCGACGACCGTCAGCCGCTCGTGCAGATCGCGAGCCGCGGGACCGATCCGGTACGGGCCGCGATCGGCCACGCCGTTGAGCCGCCGCTCCGTCCGCGCCGAGAGGACCGTGCCGACCGTCCGTCGAAGCGGCGGGCCGGCGATCGCCGCGACCGCGCCGAGGACCGTGCCGGCGACGACGGAACGTCGCGACGGACGAGCCATCACTCCCCGACCGCGGTCACGGTCTCCTCGTCCAGACCCTCGACCGAGGCGCCGGTGTAGGCCGCCGCCTGGAGCGTGAAGAGCCGCGCATATCGGCCACCGAGCGCCATCAGCTCCTCGTGCGTGCCCTCCTCGACGAGCTCGGCGTGCTCGAGGAAGAGGATCCGGTCC
>DASUPH010000350.1:0-12912 GCA_036276275.1 Candidatus Limnocylindrales bacterium | reverse complement strand
GGGTCGGATCGAGGACCACGCCGACGGTCGGTCGATCGTCGACGACCAGCCCGATCGACACGCAGAAGACCGGCAGGCCGTTCGCGTAGTTGACGGTCCCGTCGAGCGGATCGATGACCCAGACACGCCCGCTCGACCCTGTTGGTCCCGCCGCGTGGGCCCCCGATTCCTCGGCGAGGATCGCGTCGCCCGGGTAGCGCTCCTGGACGGCGGAGATGATCAGCTCCTCCGCCAGGTGGTCGGCTTCGGTCACGACGTCGGTTGCGCTCTTGTAGTCGATCCGCTCGAGCCGCTCGTAGAGGTCCATCAGGATCGCCCCGGCCGATCCGGCCACCTCGACGGCGAACTGCAGCTCGGCGGCCCACCCGTCCGTCACGGACCGCTGCAGGCGACGTCGAGCCGTTGGCCGGCGCTCCCGAAGGCCACTTCGTGGTCGAACTCGATCGTCGCCCCCGGCCCGATCATCGCGGTGTACACGAGGTCCGACGTGCTGATCCCGCGGTCCGCCGGATCGCTGATCCGGCACGTCGCGGTTCCCGCGGCGGTGCCGTCGTTGCGGACCGAGATCGTCGCGACGACCGCGGCTGCGCCGCCTGAGGACGCCCGAACCGTCGTCACCGTGGCCACGAACGGCCCGATCCCCGCGACCGCCACATGAGCCGCGATCGCGAGCACGACAATCGCCATGCCGACGGCCACGATGACGGTGCCGTGGACCTGCGAGCTGGCCGAATCCTTCAGGCCGAGCGGGTTGCACCGGTCGCACAGCCCGACATCGAGGGCGACCGGCGCGCCGCACCGGGCGCAGGGGTGCGTGGCGGCCGGGCGGGCCGACGGGGCGGGCGTCGCTGGGGCGGTCATCGCGGGGTCGATGGTCCCACTTACCAGCGCTCCGCGGCGTCGACGAGCGCGTCCACGTCGGCGGTCGTGCGGGCGAGGACGATCGCGCCGTCCGCGCCGGCAGCGCGCCAGCGTTGCCACATCTCGCGGGGCGCCTGGATCCACGGCGTCTCCGCGATCGATGCGTCACCGAGCCAATCGCCCTGGAACCCGACCAGGACGAGCTGGTCGGCACGACGCTTGCCGCTCGCCTCGAGCGACTCCAGGTAGAGCGGAAGGTTCTGCTCGAAGTTGTCGTCGAAGGCGGTCCAGCCGTCGCCGATCCGGCCCGCCAGCCGCGCTCCGGCCGGCGTCTCGCCGCCGATGACGATCCGTGGCGTCGGGACCGGCACCGGGAACGCGGCGGCCTCGTGGAGCGGGTAGTACGGCGACTCGCGGCTGACCGGGCCGCCGGTCCACAGGGCCCGGATCACGGCGACGGCCTCCTCGAGCCGGGCGACGCGTTCCTTCGGTTCCGGGAAGTCGATCCCGTAGGCGGCGTGCTCCTTCGGGTGGCCGCCGATCCCGATCCCGAGGATCAGCCGGCCGCCGCTCGCGATCTGGAGCGTCGAGGCCATCCGGGCGAGGACGGCCGGGTGGCGGTTCATCACGTTCGCCACGAAGGTCCCGAGGGTGACGCGGCGGGTGACGGCCGCGGCCATCGAGAGGATCGTCCAGCCCTCGACGACCGGCACGGTCACGTCGCCCTTGCCCATGAAGTGGTCCCACGACCAGAGACCCGCATAGCCGGCTTCGTCGAGGCGCCGGGCGCTCTCCAGCCACCAGCCGGGCTCGGCCCGGATCGAGCGGATCGTGACGCCGATCGGGAGGCGCTCGCTCATGCGGTGCCCACCGGATCCTGCCATCCAGTCACCGGGGGACTCGTGGGGGCGATTCCGCGGCTAACAGAGGCGTCACCCGGTTCATCCGAACGGACGCGTGCGCGCCGATTGACGTCACCGGTCTGGAATCCATGCCGAAGAGTCCAGGGACGAATATCTGGCAGGGTGTTCGGGCAGACAGGCACTCACAACCCCGTCTCGAACAGGCGGATGTCCTCGGCCGAGATCGCGTGGCCGTCGCCACGGGTGTGAGCCAGCGCGGCCCTGGCGCCGAGCGCATCGAGGTCGGCCGGGAACCGCCCGATCATGTCGATCACGACCTTCTGGATCCGCTCCGCGTTCTGCGAGAAGACCTCCAGCACCGACCGCGCGTCGACCGCCTCGGTGCCCTCGAGGACGCCGGCGTCGTAGTCCGTGATGAGGGCGATGTTGACGACGGCCATCCCGAGCTCGCGACAGAGATACGCCTCCGGGTACTGGGTCATCGAGATGACCTCCCAGCCGGCGTCGCTGAACCACTTCGACTCGGACTTCGTCGAAAAGCGCGGCCCGTTGATGATCACGATCGTGCCGCGCTCGTGGAACGGGATCTCGTGCTCGCGGATCACGTCCGCGGCCACTCCCCGGAGAACCGGATCGTAGATGTCCGCGGACGAGACGTGGGTCACGATCGGGCCGTCGAAGAACGTGTCGGCCCGGCCGGTCGTCCGGTCGACGAACTGGTCGCACAGGACGAAGTCGCCGGGCTTGACGTGGCGCTGGAGCGAGCCCGCGGCACAGGGCGAGATCACGGCCTTCACCCCGAGCGAGCGCATTGCCCAGACGTTGGCCCGGTAGTTGATCCTGTGGGGCGGGATCGTGTGGCGACGGCCGTGGCGAGGCAGGAACGCGACATCGCGACCGCTGACCGCTGCCAGGAAGAACGAATCGGACGGCGGGCCGTACGGCGTGTCGACCTTGATCTCGCGGACGTCCTCGAGCAGGGAGTAGAAGCCCGAGCCACCGAAGACGCCGATCTCCGCCGAATCCGCCACCACGTTCATCCTCCTGCCCGCGCCGCGTGGGGGTTCGCGGCGCTGGATTGTCGCACGACCGACAGGTCGGCCACCGCGCCGGGCTTCCGGTCTCATACCGTCGGGGCTACGATGGCCGGACCGTCCGGTGCGATGCGGACCCGCTCGAGGAACGACGACCGATGACCGAGCCGAACCAGCCGAGCCCGACACCGCCCGTCGATCCCGAGGCGCGCGTCGATCCCGAGCCGCCCGCCGATCCGGCACCGCCGCCAGGGCCGAGCGTCGAGCCATCCCCGCCCGTCGACCCGCCGCCACCCCCGGACAGCCCGCCCGCGACGGAGTGGCGGGAGCCGCCGTGGTTCCCGCCCCGCGACAAACGTGAGCGGAAGGCGAACATCGTCGCGATCGTGGTCGGCCTGATCATCCTCGCCGTCGGCATCTACTACTTCATCGACCGGACGCTGGGCGTGGCGATGCCGCGGATCCAGTGGGGCAGCCTCTGGCCGGTCCTCCTGATCGTGCTCGGCGGGGTGGTCGTCCTCCGCTCGATGCAGCGACGCTGATCCCGGACGCGACGCCGGCGATGACGGCCGATGACGGGCCGGACGACCTCGGCGGCATCCTCGATCTCGCCGACTGGCGACGGACGATCGCCGCGCTCTACGCCGACGTTCGCCGCATCGGGGCGACCGACCCGGGCGCGGCGCTGGCCCTCTGGCGAACGACGCGCGAGACGCTGTTCCGCGATCATCCGCAGTCGCCCGTGCCCGAGAGCGAACGCGGCACGTTCCGGGCGCGCCATTTCGAGCACGACCCCGGGCTCCGGTTCGAGGTCCACGTCGATCCCCCGGCGACGGGCGGTCCACCGTCGCCACCCGGTCTCGGGAGTCTCGGCGGCCTCGCGATCCAGCTGCCGGTCAGCGCGGGTGGAGCCATGGCCTTCGATCGAATCGGGTCGGTCGCCGTGCCGTTCGCCGAGGGCACCCGCCGCCTCGAGCTCTACTGGATGACGGGCTACGCCGGCGGTCTCTTCCTGCCGTTCCGCGACGCGACCAACGGGGCCGAGACGTACGGCGCGGGGCGATACCTGCTCGATGCAGCGAAGAGCGCCGACCTTGGCGCCGGGCATGAGCCGGGCAGCCTCGTCCTTGACTTCAATTTCGCATTCCAGCCATCGTGCGCATTCGACCCGCGGTTCGCGTGTCCGCTCTCGCCGCCGGCGAACCGTCTCGACCTGCCGATCCGCGGCGGCGAGCGTCTGACGTGACCGGAGCGGGCGCGACCGTCGCTCCGATCGTCCGCGCCGCCGCCCCTGCCGATGCCCGACGGATCGCGGAGGTCAACGTCCGGTCATGGCAGGCGACCTATCGGGGGATCGTGCCCAGCACGATTCTCGACGGGATGAACGTCGAGCCGCAGCGCACGACCTGGCTCGGGCGGATCGCCGATCTCGGCCAGCGATCGCTCTTCGTGGCGGAGCTCGACGGTCGCGTCGAGGGCTACGCCCTCTCCGGGCCGTCCCGCGACCATGACCTGCCGGAGCTGGCCGGCGAGGTGTACGCGATCTACGTCGATCCGCCCGCCCAGCGGCAGGGGCTCGGGCGCGCCCTCCTCGACGCGGCGTCGACCGAGCTCCGATCGGCCGGCTTCGATCCGCTCGTCCTGTGGGTCCTCACGGCCAACGTCCATGGTCGCGGCTTCTACGAGGCGTGCCGGTGGGAGCCGGACGGGACGAGCCGGCCCATCGATTTCGACGGCACGCCGGTCGACGAGCTGCGCTACCGGTCGCCCTGACGAGCCTCGCGGTATCGGGCTCCGGGGGGCAGGACTTTCGTCCCAGTGCCGGGCAGGACCGTCGGCCGGGTCTCCGCCTCCTTGGGCGAGCGTACGATGACCCTCGGGTATTGCGTGCGTCGACCCAGCGACGGCGCTGGCCATCTCTGTTCATGGGGTCAGCTCTTGCGATTCTTGATGGGGGCGAAGCGCACCGACGGCGACGACCGCCTGCTGTGGTCGCGCGACATCCGCTTCGCCAACCTTCTCGGCGACGCCATTCCCAACGGGCTGATCCTGGAACTCGATGCCGGGATCGTTCTGATCGGACCGGCCAGTGAGCTGACCGACAGCAAGGCGAGCCAGGTCGCAGCCAGCGTCCATTCGCCGCCCTACGGTCTCGTGACTCTCGATGCGTCCCTGCCCGAGGGCGAGCGCCACATGGTCGCGCTCTCCGCCGCGGTCCAGCAGTCGGGCCTGGCTGAGAGGATCGGGATGGCCCAGACGGGCCAGCACATGCAGACGAAAATGCTCGACTACTTCTTCACCCTGAAGAACCTCCACGGCATCGCCTACCAGCCGATCGTCGAGCTGGCGACCGGCGACCTCGTCGAGTACGAGTGTCTCTTCCGCCCGCAGATGCCCGGGCTCCAGCAGTCGATCAGCTCCGTCGTCCAGGCGTCGATCGACACCGGCCGCACGATCGAGCTCGATTCGTTCATCGTCCGCGTCATTCTGTCCCGTGTCGGCGAGCTCCAGACCACTCGGGACGCATCGGGCGAGCCGCCCCTCCACCTCGCGATCAACTTCACGCCGGCCAGCCTCCTCGACAGCCAGTTCGAGGCGAGGTCGTTGGCCTCGATGGTGGCGGACGCCGGCCTCACGCCGCGCCAGATCACCCTCGAGTGCACCGAGCAGCAGGTCGTCTCCGACATGGGCTCGCTCGTGAAGCAGGTCAAGGCGCTGCGCCGTCTCGGCTTCGGCTTCGCGATCGACGACGCCGGAGCCGGCTACGCGAGCTTCTCGATGATCGCCTCGCTTCGGCCGTCCGTCATCAAGATCGACCGAGAGATCGCATTCGGGATCGCCCGCGACGACGCCAAGCAGGCGCTCGTGGAAGCGTTCGTCTCGTTCGGCGGCCGGATCGGGGCGCTCCTCCTCGCCGAGGGGATCGAACGACGAGCCGACCTGGCGATGCTCTCCTCGCTCGGCGTCGATCTCGGCCAGGGCTACCTGATCGGCAAGCCGGCGGCCGTGCCACCGAAGCCGCGCAAGATGGAGACGCTCCGGCTCGGTGCCGCGCGCCAGGCGATCAACCAGCGGGTCCAGGCCGCTCGGCCGCGCGGGCGGGGTCGCCCAGCTCGAGTCGCTGCCCACGCCGACTGACGCGGCAGCCACGCCCCGGACGGCGGCCGTCGCCTCCGGGCTACGGGATCATCGACGCGACGACGAGCCCCGCGATCACGGCAGGCACGGCGATGAACCAGACCTTGAGATAGACGTCCCACGGACCGCGCTTCGGGTTGCGCTCGATCCGGTCGAGATCGCCTCGCGCGGTGTCCGGTTCGGCCAGAGCGGCATGACCGGGACCCAGAAGACGTCGAGGATCGTCGCCAGCCGGATGATGCCGTGGTCCGTGACGGCTTGCAGGTCGCGCAGAGCTCCTGCTCGGTCGCGAGCAGGATGCCTCGCCGGACCCAGCCCCAGATGATCACGCCCGCTCCCTGCGCCCCCAGCAGAGACGGAGCGTAGCGGGCTGGCCAGATTCCCCTGTCGTGGGAGTTGGGCCACGGCCGACCCTCGAATCGCCCGATTTCGCCCTTCGCGCGCCTCGCCCACGGCACGCGTGGCTCGCACGGCCACTCGAATCGCCGAGGCGGCGTGGCCTTGCTCCCGTCCGGAGGAAGTCTGGCCGGATACCGGAGGTTGCCGGGCCGTAACTCTCACAAGGTGGGATTCCGACACAGCGGCCGTTCGGGCGGCTCGGGCGGATCGGGCGGCGCAGCGACGGCGCGGACGGGGCCCGCGCCGCTCTCGGGACGCGGCTCGGATACCATCGGACCGTGAAGCCTTCGCAGCCCACGTCGGCCCTTCCCGCGAGTCCGATCCCCGATCCGGTCCGCGCCTTCCTGGCGGAGCCCCGGGTCGCGACGATCGCGACGATCAATGCCGACGGCTCGCCCCACCAGGCGGTCGTCTGGTACGCCCTCGATGGCGACGACCTCCTGATCAACAGCCGTCGCGGCCGGCGCTGGCCGGGGAATCTCGCGCGCGACGGCCGGATCTCGGTCGCCGTGCACGAGGGCACGCGGCGCTCCCACTGGGTCGGCGTGAAGGGTCAAGCGGAGCAGGTCCGCGAGGGCGACGCGGCCGTCGCCGACATCCAGGCCTTCGCCCGCCGCTACGGCAAGGATCCCGCCCAGTACGCCGGCCAGGACCGCGTCACGTTCCGGATCGCCGTGGCCTCCACCTTCGAGTACGGAGCCGACGAGTGACCCAGGCGAAGATCGGCTACGCGGCAATGCTCGAGCAGTTCGCGCCCGGCGAGGTCGTGGACTACTCGGTCAAGGCCGAGGCCGCGGGATTCAGCGGCGTCATGGCCGCCGATCACTTCCAGCCCTGGGTCCCCCAGCAGGGCCAGGCCGCGTTCGTCTGGAACGTGATGACCGCGATCGGCGAGCGAACGAAGGGCGATGTCGGACCCGGTGTCACGTGCCCGTCGTTCCGGATGCACCCGGCGATCGTCGCCCAGGCATCGGCGACGCTGGCTGCGATGTACCCCGGCCGCCACTGGCTCGGCCTGGGCTCGGGCGAAGCGCTCAACGAGCACATCCTCGGCCAGTACTGGCCCGAGACACCCGAGCGGATCAGCCGGATGTTCGAGGCGCTCGAGATCATCAAGAAACTGTTCGGCAGTCGCCACAAGGACGTCAAGCACGAGGGCAAGTTCTTCAAGCTCGAGTCGACCCGCCTGTGGACGATGCCCGACGAGCCGCCGCCGATCTACATCGCCACGGCCGGGCCAGTCACGGCCAAGAAGACCGGGATGTACGCCAACGGCCTGATCACCGTCGGCGCACCCGAGGAGAAGATCGAGATGATCTTCGAGAAGTGCCGCGAGGGCTGCCGCGAAGCCGGCAACGACCCGAACAAGTTCCGGTTCATCGGCCAGCTCCACCTGTCATGGGCGCCGACCGACGAGGAGGCGCTCCGCAACGCGATGGTCGAGTGGCCCAACGGCGGGATGAAGTTCCCCAAGCAGGACATCAAGAGCCCGCTCGACTTCGAGCAGATGGCCAAGCTCGTCCGGCCGGAGGACTTCGAGGGCCGGATGCTCATCTCGTCGGATCCCGAGAAGCACCGCGCCCAGATCCAGCGCTTCCTCGACCTCGGCTTCGACCAGGTCTATCTCCACAACGTCGGCCGCAACCAGGCGGAATGGATCGAGGTCTTCGGCCGCGACGTCCTGCCCAAGCTGACCGCCTGATCAGCCGCTACCCGGGAAACGATCGATGACCGTCCGCGTCGGCGCCCTGCTCTGGCCCCAGACCGATTCCTGGCCCGCACTTCGCGACGCCGCCGTCCGTGCCGACAAGGCCGGTCTCGACAGCCTCTGGACCTGGGACCACCTGATGGCGATCGTCGGCCCGGTCGAGCAACCGATCCTCGAAGGCTGGACGACCCTCGCCGCGCTGGCGGCGATCACCACCCGCCCGACCCTCGGCCTGATGGTCGGCGCCAACACGTTCCGCAACCCCGGCCTGACGGCGAAGCTGGCGACCACGCTCGACCACGTCAGCGGCGGGCGCGCCGTCCTCGGGATCGGCGGCGCCTGGTTCGGGCGGGAGCACGACGGCTACGGGATCGACTTCGGGAGCGGCTTCGGCGAGCGACTCGACCGACTCGACGAGGCGGTGATGCTCCTGCGGCGGCTGCTCGACGGCGAGCGGATCGCCGATCATGCCGGTCGCTACTACACGATGCACGACGCGCTCGTCGAGCCCCGCCCGGTCCAGCCGCGGTTGCCGATCCTGATCGGCGGCTCCGGTCCGCAGAAGACGCTCCGGACGACGGCCCGCTACGCCGACGCGTGGAACGCCGGCGGATCGGTCGAGGAGCTCCGGACGAAGGACGCCATCCTTCGCGAGCGGTGCGCCGAGGTCGGCCGCAACCCCGACGAGATCGAGCGCACGACCTCGGTCTGGATGGTGATCCGCGAGGACCCCGCCGAGGCGCGGCAGGTCCTGGCCGCAAACGCCGCCGCGAACGGCGACGAGCTCGCGGATGACGACGACGGGGTCTACGTCGGTTCGCCCGAGAAGATCGCCGACGAGCTGCGCCCGATCGTCGAGCTCGGCTTCCGGCACGTCATCGTCGACGCGATGGCGCCCTACGATGCCGAGACCCTGGAACGACTCCCCGACGTCCGGGAGCGACTGGCATGACGATGAAGTTCGGCGCCCAGCTGTGGTCGCAGCAGGCCTCGTGGCCGCAATGGCGTGATGCCGGGCTCGCCGCCGAGGCGGCCGGCTGGGACTCGATCTGGACCTGGGACCACCTCCTCGCGATCTTCGGCCCGTGGGAGCAGCCGACCTTCGAAGGCTGGTCGCTCCTGTCGGCCATCGGAGCGGTCACCTCGAGGGTCCGCCTCGGGCTGATGGTCGGCGCCAACACGTTCCGCAACCCCGGCCTGACCGCCAAGGTGGCGACGACGCTCGACCAGGTGAGCAACGGGCGGGCGGTCCTGGGCATCGGCGGCGCCTGGTTCGACCGCGAGCACGAGGCATACGGAATCCCCTTCGGGAGCGGGTTCGGCGAGCGGCTCGATCGGCTCGACGAGGCGGTGATGCTGATGCGCCGTCTCTTCGACGGCGAACGCTTCGACCACGACGGCCGCTTCTACACGTTCCGCGACGCGCTTTGTGCGCCGCGCCCCGTCCAGGCCCACCTGCCGATCCTGGTCGGTGGCTCCGGGCCGAAGAAGACGCTCCGGACCGTCGCCGAGCGGGCCGACGCCTGGAATACATCGGGCACCGTGGACGAGGTTCGGGCCAAGCTCGCGATCCTCGACGAGCATTGCGCGGCGGTGGGCCGCGACCGCTCGACCATCGAGCTGACCGTCAGCTTCCCGATCACGATCCGCGACTCGGTCGGGGCGGCCGAGACGGCCTATGCCGGCCTGCTCGCCGCGAACCAGCTCACCGACATGCGGGCGAACCCGATCCTCCTCGGTCCGCCGTCGCTCGTCGCCGAGTCGATCGCGCCCTTCCGTGACCTCGGCTTCCGGACGGTTATCGCGCGGCTGCCGGCGCCGTTCGACCGCGAGACGATCGATCGCATCGGCGAGGTCGCGGCGCTGCTGGATCGTGCCTGATTGTCGGGCGGCGTTTGCGCGCCGGACGCTCCAAACGGCGGCTGAATGGCGCGCTGACGCCTCGGAGCCGACGATTGTCAGCCTTCGGCGGCTAATCGCGCCCGAACCCGGCCCCTTCCTTCGTCATTTCGCCCGCCGGACGCACATCGCGTGATCCGCGGCACCGTCGACACGCGTCGCGTCGTTACGCTGGCGGGCGGCGTCGGTGGAGCGAAGCTCGCGGAGGGCCTGCAGGCCGTCGTCGGCGAACGGTTGACGGTCGTCGTCAACACGGCCGACGACACGGAGCGCCACGGCCTGCTCGTCTGCGCCGACCACGACACGGTCATGTACACCCTCGCCGGTCTCGAGAACCCCGAGCTCGGGTGGGGCCTCGCGGGCGATTCGTGGACGACCATGACCGCGCTCGAGCGATACGGCGAGGAGGGCTGGTTCCGGCTCGGCGATCAGGACGTCGCGACCCACATCGTCCGGACGGATCGCCTCCGCCGGGGGGAGCGGCTGACGGCGGCCTGTCGCGATCTCCAGGCTCGGCTCGGGGTCGTCGCGACGATCCTGCCGATGACCGACGACCGGGTCCGGACGCAGGTCCGGGCCGACGACGGCTGGCTCGACTTCCAGGACTACTTCGTCCGGCTGCGCCAGGCGCCCGAGGTCCGCGAGGTGCGGTTCGCGGGGATCGAGAGCGCGTCGCCCACGCCGGAGGTCCTCGCCGCCATCGACGTCGCGGACGTGGTCGTGATCGCGCCATCGAACCCGATCGTCTCGGTCGGGCCGATCCTGGCGGTGCCGGGCATGAGCGAGGCGTTGGCGAGCGCCCGGGCTCGCGGCGTCCCGATCGTCGCGGTGAGCGGGATCGTCGGCGGCAAGGCGCTCAAGGGACCGGCCGACCGGATGCTCGCCTCGCTCGGCCACGAATCGACGGCGCTCGGCGTCGCCCGCCTGTACCGCGAGCTCGCCGACACATTCGTCATCGATACGGTCGACGATGCCCTCGCCCGGGCCGTCGAGGCGCTCGGGCTTCGGGTCGTCGTGACCGACACGATCATGACCGACGACGACTCACGAGCGACGCTCGCCCGGGCCGTCCTCGCCGGAGCGGCTCGCGCCTGACGCGACCCACGCGTAGTGCGACTCGGCATCGGACGGGAAGTTCGATCGGTAGACGCCCATCAGCCAGCGGATCGAGCTCCGTGAGCGGATCGCCAGGACCACCGGCAGGAGGATCCCCACCACGGCGCCAACGGCGATCGACGGCGTCATCGCCATTCCGCCGAGAGTGCTTCCGGCCACGCCGACGATCAGCCCCGCAAGGACGCCGTCGATGACAGCCACCATCCCGGGCATCGTCACGATCCAGTGGGCAAGGACGCTGCCCGGCCGATGGATGCCGACCGTCTTCTCCACCCCGGCCGGATCGTCGGTCGCGCCGGTGATGAAGTACGGCGCGAGCCCGGGGCCGATCTCCAGGTACGCGTGCCGGATCCGGTTCATGCCCGCGACCCAGAGCACGTCCTCGAGGTTGACCTCGTCGAGCCGGGTGAACGTCGCGAGGCCGACGAAGAGATCGACCGGCAGCATCACCAGCGCGAAGGCGATGAAGCCCGGGCCGAACGAGGTCGCCTGGGCGACCAGTGCGAGAGCGACCGCGGTCGCCGAGACGACCGACAGGAAGAGGCCGGCACGGCTGAACGATTCATTCCAGCTCAACGAGCGGGTGGCCAGCAGGCTCCAGTGTTCGGTCGCCAGGATCTGGATGGCCCTCGGATCGTCGAGCGGGCGGTCCGACGCGTCCGGCCCGGCCTGCGCGCCGCCGTGACTCGGCATCGGGAATCGTTCCTCGGTCATCGATTCACCCTCCAGCTCGTCCGTCCTGTACGAGGCGCAATTCGAGAATACGCGCCCGTCGGTCGGCCTCAGGCCACCGGGCAGTCCGCGTCGATTCCTCGTGCCACCTCCCACAGCCGGCGTCGCGCGGCCTCGATTGCCTCCACCCCGCCGAAGGCCGCGGTCGCCACCTCACGCTCGACGTTCGCCCGAACGCCCGCGGCCAGTCGCCGGGCCCAGCGCCGGCCGACCCAGCCGGCATGCAGGCCGAGCAGCCGGGCGAGGAGATATCCGACCGCAAGCACGCCGATGAGGACGACGAACGGCGCGGGCATCCGACCCACGACCGGGAGGCTGACCGAGTCCGCCGGGAATTTCACGAAGACCCAGAGCCCGACCCAGATCGCGGTCACGACGAGGGCCAGGGTCGCCGCCGTCTGGAGGAGCCCGAGGACCGGCCAGACCGGGCTCGACGGCACCTCGTCGCCCCGCGCGGCGACCGCCCGATCGACGGCCCCGCCGAGTGCCCGCTCGACGTTGCCCACCACCGCGCTCCGGGCGAGGAGCCGGCGGGTGCCCGGCGGCGTCATGCGGAGCGGCTCGGCCGACGCCGCCCGGATCGGTTCGGCGGCGGGGCCGATGGGACCCCGGTCGCGCCAGCGAGCGAGAAACGAGACGGGGTCCGCGACACGCGTCTGGCGGCCCGACCAGCGGTAGAGGCGTGATGTCACGGCGCCGAGCGGTCCTGCGCCGCGGGCCCGTGCCCGGGCGCGGGTCGCCGCCACCGCCTGTCGCTCCAGCTGGGGGAGATCGACGATCCGGAGGAGGGCTGTCGTGGCGTCGTCGAGGGCCTGGCGGCGCGCGGCTTCGGTGAGCAGGGGCCGGTCGGGACCGGCCGGATCGATCCCCGCCGCGCGGGCGAGGCTCGCAACCGCGTCGCGGATCGAGGCGATCAACCGGGTCCGGATGACCGCCTTCGATTCGACCTGCTCGGCGAGCCAGCGACGCAGCTCCTCGATCCCCTGCCCGCCGCCGGTCGCCGACGCGAGGATCACCTGCGCCCGCGGCACCTGCCGACCGCCGCCGGCCGTCGACAGCCGGGCCAGCTCGCGTTCGAGGTCGCGGCGGACGGATCCGGCGTCGTCGTTCGACAACCGGTCGGCCTTGTTGACCACGACGATCTGACGGGCGAGGCGCGGCA
>DASUPH010000349.1:0-4328 GCA_036276275.1 Candidatus Limnocylindrales bacterium | reverse complement strand
GCTGATCGGACCCGAATGCGGAGCCGGTGCAGCGGGCCGGCCCTCGAGATCGTGAAACGGGCAAACGCGTAACGAGCGCACTCGCTTCGGCGGGCGCGCTCGTTTCGTTTGGCGTCAGCGCAGCGTTGCGGGACGAGCCGTTGCGGGCCGCTGGACGTTCGCCCCGGACCGACCGAACCAGGGCCGGTCGGTGGTGACCGCGACGAACTGGGACCGCTGCGACTGGGTCCGGTTCAGCTCGGCGATCGAGCGATCGATCGCGGCGAGGAGCGTCGTCGGCCCCTTCGTCGTGGCGGCGCAGAGATGGATCGTGCGCACCGTCGGCTCCCTTGTCGTGGTCCGAGGAGTTCGGACTTCGACGAGATCATCCGCCGCCGCTCGGCGCTCGACCATCCACCCGGATCGTCGTTCCGGGCCGACGTTCGGTCCATCCGCGGCGCGTCATCCGACGTAGGCGGCGTTGCCGCGGCGACGACGCGGCGGCCCACCCGATCGGTCGCCGGGCCCGGGCGAACGGAGGCCCCGGTCGGGACCACCGCATGGTGGAACCGCCGGGGCCATGGATCTCGTTCCCGGCCTGGACCGGCCGCCGTCAGCCGAATGCGACGTTGGCGATCACCCCGAGCAAGGTCAGGATGAGGACGAGGAAGAGCAGGAGCGCCGGGAGAGCGCCGAGCGTGTCCTCGTCGAACCAGGTGATCTGCGCGGACATCGAGGGTGCCTCCTTTCCGGCCCAAGGTGGTCGGCGACCGGACTCCGGTCGCCTCCGATCCGGAGCATGGGCGACGACCCCCGCCGTTCAACCGGTCGATGGTCGACAAGTCGGTCGAACATCCGGCCGGGTCGAGGCTGGACGGATGACGATCCGGCCATCAATGGGCCGCTCCACGGAAGGCGTATCGTAACGTTACGAATCACGAAATAGAAAACGAATATTGACAAAGTGATCATCGTCTGCCACGATCCGCACCATACACACACCAACGAGGGATCGAATGGCACACGACGTGATCTCCACCTGTCCCGTCTGCGCGGGCGAACTCGCGGTGACGCGGCTCCGCTGCGGCTCATGCGGGACGACACTCGAGGGTGAGTTCTCGGTGGGCCGGTTCGCGCGCCTCAGCCGGGAGCAGACCGCGCTGCTCGAGAGCTTCCTGCGGTCGCGCGGCAACCTCCGCGACATCGAGCGCGAGCTCGGGATCTCGTACCCGACCGTCCGCGCCCGGGTCGAGGCGCTCGTTCGCGCACTGGGCTTCGGTCCGCGTTCGGACGAGGACCCGGCCGCGAGCGCCGACGCCGACGGCATCGACGAACCGGTCACCCGCGAGTCGATCCTCGAGCGACTCGCTCGCCGCGAGATCAGCGCCGAGGACGCCGCTGTGGCGATCCGGTCCCTGGGGAGGAACCGCTCATGACGACCACCAACGCCGCGGGCGCCGCGTTCGAACACGCGATCGGCCGCCGCGGCCGGCTCACGATCCGTCTCGCCTCTGCCGAGCTGCGGCTCCGCGGCGGCGACGACGATCGGGTCATCATCCGGACGCCCGACGGCCAGGCATTCCCCGATGGACTGCTCATCGAGCCGGTCGACGGCGGTCTGGCGATCCGCGAGGATGGCGGCCTCGGGCTGGGGTTCGGCATCGGCCGGCGAACGGTCGAGCTCGACATCCAGATGCCTCTCCAAGGGGAGCTCGGCATCGACACCGCGAGTGGCTGGATCGAGACCGATGGGCTCCGCGGTGAGCAGCGCTTCAAGACGGCGTCCGGCGAGGTCCGTCTTCGCCGCGCCGCTGGCACGATCGACCTGGCCGCGGTCTCGGGTGACGCCACGATCGACCTCGACGGTCAGGCCGCCCTGTCGGTCCACTCCGTGTCGGGCGACGTCGCAGTCCGTGGCGGGCGGATCGACCGCCTTCGCGTGGCCACGACGAGCGGCGACATCCGCGTCGACAGCGAGCTGTCCCACGACGCCGAGCACGCGATCGAGACTCTCAGCGGCGACGTCGAGCTCGTCGCCGACGGTGGCGTCCGCGTCGACGCACGAACCGTGTCCGGCGACCTCTCGACCGATCTGCCACACCGCACCGAGGGCCGGATGGGACGTCGGGCCATGATCGTCGGCGACGGCGCGACGCGACTTGCGTTCCGCTCCGTATCGGGCGATCTCCGGATCCGCGATCGGTCCGGCGGCGCGGCGGACGCCCCGGGCCGCCCGGCCATGCCGACGATGCCCTCGCCTCCGGCGCCTCCCCGGGCGCCGTCTCTCCCGCCGGCCCCGGGGAGGTCGCCCGACGCAGCACCGGTCAGCGATCCGGCGTCGCCCGCCGACGAGGAGCGGATGACGATCCTCCGCGCGCTCGAGCGCGGCGAGCTCGACGTCGCCACCGCGATGGCCCGTCTCGCTGAGCTCGACGTGGACGGCTCCGATGCCTGATCCGCTCGAGGAGATTCTCCAGCTCGTCGCCGACGGCGTCCTGACAGCCGCCGAGGCGGCTCCGATCCTCGACGCGCTCGGGGCGGCCGGGCTGACCCCCGACGCTGCCGCGGCAGAACATGAGGCCGACGCGGAACGCGACACGAACGCGTCGTCGACCGGCGGCAGCGCGAAGTCGATCCGGGTCGAGATCACCGAAGGCGGCCGAAAGGTCATCAACCTCCGCGTCCCGGTCTCACTCGGCCGGATGGCCCTCGATCAAATCCCCGGCCTCTCCGGCAACAACGCGGACCTGGTCCGCCGGGCCCTTGCCGACGGCCGATCGGGCCCTGTCCTCGTCATCGACGACGAAGGCGACGGGGTCCGGATCGTCCTCGAATGACCCACCAAATTTGACCTCGAAGGAGACGACATGAATCACGACCACGACGCCGTCCGGATCCACCGGGCCGAGCTGGACCACGAGATCGACACGATCCGGACCGAGCGGCTGCTCGCCGCGGAGCATCGGGCCACGTCGCCCGATGGCCTCCTCGGCCGCGCCCGCCAGCGGACGGGCCGGGCTTTGATCACCGCCGGCACCGCCCTCGTGGGCGGCGACCGGGCGTTCACGACCCGCCGCGCCTGAAGGAGATCCGTCGACGGCCTACCATCACGAGATGCAGACACCGACCGCCGACCGGCTCCCGTTCACCGGCGATGCCGACGCCGACCAGCTCCTCGTCAGCGATCCGCTGGCCCTGATGATCGGCTTCGTCCTCGATCAGCAGGTTCCGCTCCAGAAGGCGTTCTCCGGTCCGATCGAGCTCCGCCGTCGCATCGGGCAACTCGACGCACGTGAGATCGCGACGATGGACCCCGACAAGCTCGACGCGATCTTCAGGGAGCGACCGGCGCTCCACCGGTTCCCCGGCAACATGGCGAAACGGACGCGCGAAATGGCCGCCTACCTCGTCGAGCATTACGACGGCGACGCGTCGCGGATCTGGCGGGAGGCTCGCGACGGCGCCGATCTCCACGCCCGGCTCCTCGCCCTGCCGGGGTTCGGGCCGATGAAGGCCGGGACGCTGCTCGCGATCCTCGGCAAGCGGCTCGGTGTTGCCCCCGCCGGCTGGGAAGCGTTCGCGCCGGGCCACATGACTCTCGCCGACGTCGACGGCCCGGAAGCCCTCAGTCGCTACCAGGCCGGCAAGCGTGCGATCAAGGCCGCACAGCGAGCCGCGGGCAAGGGCTGAGCCCGAACCCTCGAACCCGGTCATGAGCGACGACCCGATCCGGACCGCCCTGTCGCGCGGCGGCACGATCGACATCACGACGACCGGCCGAGCGACCGGCCGGCCGCGCCGGATCGAGATCGTCTTCCACCGGATCGACGGCCGGATGTGGATCTCCGGAATGCCATCCAGCCGCCGCCGATCGTGGCTCGCCAATCTCGCCGAGGACCCGCGGCTGACCGTCCATCTCAAGGGTCCGATCGCGGTCGCCGACCTGCCGGCGATCGCCCGGATCGTCGATGACCCGACGGAACGGCGGACGATCCTCGAGCGGGTCGCCCGGGCCTGGCGCCGGACCGACCTCGACCGGATGGTCGCCCAGAGCCCTCTGATCGAGGTGGTCCTCGACGAGGTCGCCGCCCAGGCGTCGCGCTGAGGCCCACGCTCCCCGGCCCCGCGATCGCTCCGGCACGGCCGGGGATCGTCAGCCGTCGGCGTCGGTCGCCCGGCTTCGACCGGTTTCCGGCTCGATCCGTCCACCGCGTACGGTCGCGCCGACGACCATGGCCGCGCCGATGAGGACGAGGTTCTTGATGATGTACTGGCCCTCGAGGGTCGGGGCGTACGGGAACCGGGTGAAGGTCTCGGCGGGGTAGAAAACGAGCGGCAGGAACGTCCCG